>JALQST010000323.1 GCA_023264315.1 Nodosilinea sp. BSH.14 | reverse complement strand
GCTTTTGGGGGCTGGTGTCGTCGGTCTTGGCCACCGCTTGAGAGATTCCCCACGGTTACCGTTGCCTTGGAGTCAATCTGGATCCATTCTAAGCCATTCTTGGGGGGAGGTATTTAGACGCACCTCCCCAAGGGCTGTGCCATCTACCGAGGCTCCAGAATTTCCACGGGTTTTTCCCAGCCAATCAGCACAATGCATCCTCCTGAACTGGCCACCCGATGCTGACTGCCAGGGGGATTGAGGGTCAGCGTTCCCGCCGGATAGCGCCCATGATCATCCTCCTGCGCTCCCCACAGCACCAGGATGTGTTCAAACCCTGGGTGGCGATGGTGGGGCACCGCAGCCCCCGGTTGATAGCGCAGCAGGGCCAGTTGGGCGAGGGTGTCTTGCCCTTGGCAGAGGGGATAAATCTCGACACCAAGGCGAAAGGGTTGCCACGGAATCTGTTCCTGGTGCTGGCCAATGTTGAACAAGTCCGTAAGGATAGTCTGGCTAGGAAACATGGGGCTAAACTCCTAAAAAACGGGCTCGTGTCCTTGGATTATACGAATAGAGCCGAGGTGGGTGGTAGGCCGAGTGGTGAGACGTCCAATCCACCGCAGCAAAGGGGTAAAATAAACGGGTTAGGTGGGGCATCCCAGGCCGTGCGGGAACCTCGGTTTTCGTAGGCGTGGCGGGTCTGAGCGAGTCGGCACAATAGGTTAATGGCAACACTACACATTGGTTGGTTTCCGCAGGCGCAGCAGTTTTTCCTTTGGGGAGAAGCCTGGAAACCCCTACCCCCAGAGGGGTTTGTCGCCTGGGAGCAGGTACACCTCCACCCCTACGCCATTGACCAAACTGAACTGAATGCGCTGTTGACCCGGTTACAGCAGGCCATCTTGGGCAAGGGTGAAGCCACCCTCTTACCTGCCGCCCTCACCGCTGGGGGCACCCGCCACAAGGCCACATCCAGCCCAGGAAAACGCACCACCAAGGGATCGCCTTGTAAGGGATCGGAATCCAACTGGGGGCAGTGCATCCTACATTTGCCGTCCTATTTGGATATCACCAACCTAAAGAGCGCTGATTTAGAGAGCACTAACCTAGAGCGCACCGTCGATAGCGACGATCAGGACAGCCCCAGCCCGACCGATAGCCAGCCTAACAATGGCGCAATTCACCCTATCCACTCAGCCTACGGTGGTTCTCGGGAGGGCGGGGATGACACTGAGATTCCCGCCGTAAAAGTGCTGCATCCTTGGCAACTTCAGGGCTGGTGGCTGTCGGCTTCGGAAGCGTTGCCGTTGCTGTTGGCGCTACCCCTGGGTCAAGGGGTGGAACTAGGAGCCGATACCCTTGGGGCGGATACCCGCTTTTGGGGGCACATCGCCCGCTGGGGGCTGAGTTTGCTGTCCCGTAGCAAGGTGCTGCCCACCATTGAACTCACCAGCCAAACCCTGGCGGCGGGCTGGCGACCGCTGTTTGATAGCGCCGCCGATCAGGAGCGTCTACGCAACTTTTCCCATACCATGCCTGCCCTGTGTCGGAGTTATTTGGCTTTGGGGAAAGCGGAACCTAGCCTTAGCTGCATGGCTCCGTTGACGGCTCCCCAGGACTTGCTCGTAAGTTTACTGACGGCCCAGGTGGATTACCAAGTGCGCCAATCGGCCCAGGATCAACCCCTCAACCTAAGCAATTTGGGTCAAGAACTGCCCCTCCAGCCTTGGCTCCAGGCGTTGACGAGTGCCAAAAATTCCCTAGAAGCGCCCCCGGTGGCGGCGAAACGGCTCCAGGAAGCCCTCACCACTTGGACAACGCCCCTACAAACCCTGGCGGCGGATCCGGCCTATCAGTTTCGGCTGCGGCTGGTGTTGCAGCCCCCAGAAACCCTAGAAAAGCCCTGGGAACTGCGCTACCACCTGCAATCGGTGGCGGTGCCCGACTGGCAGCCCAGCGCCGAGTTCATTTGGCAGCACCCCGTCGCAGAACTGCGCCACCAGGGGGCTATCCTGCAAGATCCCCAGGAAACTCTATTGGCTGGATTGGGCCGCGCCGCCCGATTTTATGACCCCATCCGCGAGAGCCTGAAGCAGCCCCACCCCACCCACTGCACCCTCGACCCCATCCAGGCCTACCAGTTCATCAAGGCTTCGGCGTGGCTATTGCAGGATAACGGTGTGGAGGTGGCCTTCCCCCCTGGGTTAGCCCCTTCCATGAACGACACCCAAAGCCGTCTGGGCCTCAAGGTTCAGGCAGAAGTGCCCCCCAGCCAGCAGCGGCAGCGGTTGGGCCTCAAGAGCCTGCTGAATTTTAAATGGGAACTGTCCCTAGCCGGGGAAACCCTCAGCGCCAAGGAGTTTCAGCAGCTCATCCGCCAAGGGTCGCCCCTGGTGGAAATTAACGGCAAGTGGGTGGAACTGCGGCCCCAGGATGTGAAGGCGGCCCAGCGGTTTTTGGAGGGCCAGAAAACGGCGGCTCCCCTGTCGGTGGAGGATGCCCTGCGGATTAGCACCGGGGACACCCAACTGATCGACAAGCTGCCCGTTGTCAGTTTTGAAGCATCGGGTTCCCTGCAACAACTAATCGACACCCTCACCACGGGCAACCAAACCCTGGCCGAAATGGCGGAACCGCACGGATTTAAGGGCAAACTGCGCCCCTACCAGGCCCGTGGCGTGTCCTGGCTGGCCTTTTTGGAACAGTGGGGTCTGGGGGCCTGCCTCGCCGACGACATGGGTTTGGGCAAAACCATCCAACTGATCGCCTTTTTGCTGCACCTGCAAGCCAACGACTGGCTAGAGTCTCCGGTGCTGCTGGTGTGCCCCACCTCGGTGCTGGGCAACTGGGCTAAGGAGGTGCAGCGCTTTGCCCCCAAACTCAAAACCCTGGTCTACCACGGCGACAAACGCCCCAAGGGCCGCACCTTCGCCAAAATTGCCGACACTAAATCCCTCGTTATCACTAGCTACGCCCTGGTGCATCGCGACATCAAGTCTCTGCAAGCGGTGAATTGGCAGTGCGTGGTACTCGACGAAGCCCAGAACATCAAAAACGCCGAGGCCAAGCAATCCAAGGCCGTCCGCCAGCTCGAAGCCCAGTTTCGCATTGCCCTGACCGGAACCCCCGTGGAAAACCGCCTCACCGAGCTGTGGTCGATCATGGATTTCCTCAATCCGGGCTATTTGGGGCCAAAAAACTTCTTCCAGCGCCGCTTTGCCACCCCTATCGAACGCTACGGCGACGTGGCTTCCCTTAAGACTCTCAAATCCCTGGTGCAGCCCTTCATTCTGCGCCGCCTCAAAACCGACCGCACCATCATCCAAGACCTTCCCGAAAAGCAGGAAATGACCGTCTTCTGCGGCCTTTCCGCCGAACAGGCCAACCTCTACCAACAAACCGTCGATGCCGCCCTGGCCAGCCTCGACGACGCCAGCGGCGTGCAGCGCAAGGGGCAAATTCTGGCCCTGCTCACCCGGCTGAAGCAAATCTGCAATCACCCCTCTCTGTTTTTGCAGGAATCTGGCCTGGGCCTCAAGGGGCGCTCTGTCAAGCTGCAACGGCTGGATGAAATGGTGGAAGAACTGGTCGCCGCCGGAGATCACGCCCTGATCTTCACCCAGTTTGCCGAGTGGGGCAAGCTGCTGCAACGGCACCTCTCCTCTCACCTGGGCTACGAATCGCTGTTCCTCTACGGCAGCACCAGCCAAACCCAGCGCGAAGCC
>JALQST010000322.1 GCA_023264315.1 Nodosilinea sp. BSH.14 | reverse complement strand
AGATAGGAAGGGTTTTAGGGAAGGTTGGTGGGGCGTACCGTCAACGGGCATCATCCTTCCGTGTACCATCCTTCAACCGGCCTTCAACGCATTTCAACCCTTAAAATTTCAACCCTTAAAAAAAGAGGACGCCTACATAAGCTATGGAGAACAGCAAGCTGCTTTTGACCTACCTGGCCATTCTGCTGGCGCTGCTGAGCGTAGCGGCCTTTTTTGTGGTGCGCCAGGTGCTCAAAACTCGACGCATTGAGGGCACCCTGTCGCGTTTGCAAAACAAACTCACCAAGGAAAAGGGAACCGCCCAGGAATACTACGAACTCGGCAGTTTGCTGCTGGATAAAAAGCTCTATACCCAGGCCGCCCTTTACCTCCAGCAGGCGCTGAAGCAGGTAGACGACGAAGAAATGGACAATGCAGCCCTGGTCTACAATGCCCTCGGCTATGCCTACTTCGCCCAGGAACAGTACGATTTAGCCATCCGCAACTATAAGGAAGCGCTCAAAATCTCCCCGGATTATGTGACGGCCTTAAACAATTTGGGCCATAGCTATGAGCGCAAACAATTGATGACCCAGGCGCTCGAATCCTACGAAAACGCCCTGACCCTGGAACCCAATAATGGCACGGCCAAACGTCGGGCAGACTCTCTCCGCAAGCGCCTGGTGCCCTCTGGCCAATAGACTCCCAGGAGTCACCCCCCCCTGTCTATCCGGCTGCCCATGGAAGGAATGGACAGCCGGACTTGTTTTAGGGGCAGGGAACTGACCTTGCCCCGTAGATCGCCGACCCTGTCTAGGAAGACGCTTGGCCACTTTTGGCCATTTGCTTCTCCTTCACTTTTTCCTTTTGCTTTTGGCGCTTAGCATCGGCCTTGGCCTTGCGTTCAGCTTCAAGGGCGGCTTTCTGTTCGGCTTCAGCTTCCTCAGCAATTTTGTCCAAGTAATAGTGATAATCACCCCGGTAGAGTCGCAGTTCGCCGTCGCGGATTTCCACAATTTTGGTGGCCACGCGGGAGATAAAGTAGCGGTCGTGGGAGACCAGCAGCACGGTGCCGTCGTAGTGCTGTAGGGCTTCCTCCAGCATTTCCTTGGCGGGAATGTCGAGGTGGTTGGTGGGCTCGTCCAGCATCATCAGGTTGGCGGGGCGCAGCAGCATTTTGGCCAGGGCAAGGCGGGCCTTTTCCCCACCGCTGAGGGCTTCCACCCGTTTGTAGACCATGTCGCCGCTAAACAGGAAGCGGCCCAGCAGCGTCCGCACCTCTTCGTTCGTCCAGTCGGGCACTTCGTCGTGGACGGTTTCCAGCACGGTCTTGTCCAGATCCAGCGCTTCCGCCTGGTTTTGCTCAAAGTAGCTGGGGATGACATTGTGCGCCCCCATCGTCACCGTGCCCTCGGTGGGGGGTTCTAGTCCGGCGATCAGGCGCAGCAGGGTGGATTTCCCGGCTCCGTTGTGGCCCAAAAAGGCGATCCGATCCCCCCGTTCGATCAGTAGGTTTGCCCCCAGGAACAGGATTTTTTCGTCGTAGGTGTGGGTCATGTCTTCGATCATCACCACCTCCCGACCGCTGCGGGGGGCCGGGGGAAAGCGGAAATGCAGCGTCCGCACCGAGCCTTCCGGGGCTTCGATGCGCTCCACCTTATCCAGCATTTTTTCGCGGCTTTTGGCCTGGGTGCTGCGGGTGGCGCTGGCCCGGAATTTTTCCACAAAGGCTTCCTGCTTAGCGAGTTCCTTCTGTTGCCGCTCGTAGGCGCTGAGCTGGGCAGACTGGTTTTCCTCCTTTTGCCGCAGGTAGGTGCTGTAGTTGCCCAGGTAGGTGGTGGAGACGCCGCGCTCGGTTTCCACAATTTGGGTGCAGAGACGATCCAAAAATTCCCGGTCGTGGGAGACGATCACCATCGGCGTGGTCAGCCCTTTCAGGTAAATTTCCAGCCACTCGATGGTGTCGAGATCCAAATGGTTCGTCGGTTCGTCCATCAGCAGGACATCCGGCTCTTGCAGCAGAATTTTGCCTAGGCCCATCCGCATCTGCCAGCCGCCGCTAAACTCGCTGACGTAGCGATCCCCGTCCCCCGCCGCAAAGCCCATCTCCGGCAAAATTTTCTCAATCCGAGACTCCAGACCATAGCCGTCCATGGCCTCGAACCGCCGTTGCAGCTTGTCCAGTTCGTGGATCAGCTTGTCCAGTTCGTCGGGATCGGCCTGCTCCATCAGCGCTGGGATGTGGTGCAGTTTGGATTGCACCTCGTTGGCCTCATCGAACACCGTCCAAAATTCCTCCCGCACGGTGCGGGTCGGATCGACCTCAAATTCCTGGGACAGGTAGGCAATTTTCAGGCTCGGTGCCCGCACAATGGTTCCTGATGTGGGTTCTTCCTTGCCCGTGATGATTTTGAGCTGGGTGGACTTGCCCGCGCCATTCACCCCCACCAGACCAATGCGATCCCCCGCCTTCACCTCCCAGTTCACATCCTTGAGAACTTCCCCGGTGGGATAAATTTTGCTGATATGCTCTAAACGCAGCATGGAGGGTCTCCAAGGATGAAGGGTGGGGGAATTCTTGACAAAGAGTATCGTTACAAAGAGTAATTAAACAAAGAGTAACGAAAAGTGGGGCCAGTCGGTAAGAGGCGATGGGAGATGACCTCAGATAATGCGCTGACCCTAGCCGTTCTAGACGGCACCTTTGCGATTCATCGCCTGCGGCCCGCCGCTGAGATTCCCCCGGAGATTCTGCGCCAATCGGTGTTTAGCGTGATGCGTACCCCCCAGGAACTTTCTTTGCTGGTGCGAGAGGAGGTGCCCGTTGCCGCCGACAAAACTGAACCGGGCTGGCGGGGGCTGGTGATAGAGGGCACCCTCGACTTTGGCATGACGGGGGTGTTGGCGGCGATTTCCAACGTGTTAGCCGCTGCCCAAGTAAGTATCTTTGCCCTGTCCACCTACGACACCGATTACATTTTTGTGAAAGCCGATAAGCTGAAATCCGCCTGTGAAGCCTTGCGCCAAGCGGGCTATGGCCTGCGGGATGGAGCCGAATTGGCCTAAACAACCGGATATAATAGGGACATGAATACCCTCACCCTCACCCGACCTGACGACTGGCACCTGCACCTGCGCGATGGCGATGCCCTCAAAGCAGTGCTGCCCTACACGGCCCGCCAATGTGCCCGTGCCATTGTGATGCCGAATCTCAAGCCCCCGGTGCGGACGGTGGCGGAGGCTGAAGCCTATCGAGATCGCATCCTGGCGGCGTTGCCAGCGGGGCAGGTGTTTGAGCCGTTGATGACGCTGTACCTGACGGACAACACCCCGCCGGAGGAAATTGTTGCGGCCAAGGCGGCTCAGTTCGTCAAAGCGGTGAAATACTACCCGGCGGGGGCCACCACCAACTCCGATTCTGGGGTGACGGATATTCGCAAGTGTGATGACGTGTTTGCCGCGATGGAGGAGGCCGACCTACCGCTGTTGCTCCACGGTGAAGTGACCCACGCGACGGTGGATATTTTCGACCGCGAAAAGGTGTTCATCGAAACCCACCTGATGCCCCTGCGGCAGCGCTTCCCCAACCTGCGGATTGTGCTGGAGCACATCACCACCGCCGAGGCCGTGGACTATGTGCAAGCCACCGACCGCATCGCTGCCACCATTACGCCTCAGCATTTGCTCTACAGCCGCATGGCCCTGTTCCAGGGGGGATTGCGGCCCCACTACTATTGCTTGCCCGTTC
>JALQST010000321.1 GCA_023264315.1 Nodosilinea sp. BSH.14 | reverse complement strand
GAATTTCCTCGTCGTCCTGCCAGTGGACCACGACCTCCCCTTCGGCAATGCCCGAAGACACGCCAAGGCCTTGGAAGATAGTTTCTTGTCCGCTGTCCGCGCCCATCGGCGGCGGTTTAACGAAACGTGAGGATCAGGTCAAAACCGAATGCTGGTTACAGGCCCATGCGGTGAGGTGCGAGATCTTGACAGTTGCGGTGCGCGCCTGTTTCTTTGCTCCGTTTCGGTGCATGATCCTGAGTAGCTCAGTGGTAGAGCGGTCGGCTGTTAACCGATTGGTCGTAGGTTCGAATCCTACCTGGGGAGTTTTATGAAAATTATTATCATTCATCTCTCACCGGAAGAGTGACTTTGTGCCATCCTAGCTCCACTTTCCTTCAAGGGAGAAGGGCTTGGATGCACTTCCTGCCTCCCTCTCCTCCCAGGAGAGGGGCTGAGGGCGAGGTCTTCCACAGGCTTTGCGATCGACCGAGGGTATAACACCCCTGAACTGATTCCACACTCAGGTTAAAAAAGGCTAGCCATGGCAATGACCAGCGGCCCCATGGCGAGGGCTGGGAGAAAGGAGGCAACGCGGATCTGAGCGATCTCCAGCAGTCCTAGTCCAATGGCGAGGATCATCAGGCCGCCCATACCCGTAATCAGTAGAATGTAGGGATTCGTGGCAGGATCGGGGATCGCCGCCCCTGAGACACTGGCCAGCAGCGACAAACTGCCCTGCACCACCAGCACGCTCAGGGCTGAAAACCCAACGCCTGCCCCATAGCTCCCGGCCATGGCGATGGAGGCCAGCCCGTCCATGGTGGCCTTGAGGGTGAGCAGGGTGTTGTCTCCCGCCAGACCATTGTTAAGGCTGCCCAGAATGGCCATGGGGCCAATGCAAAAGAGTAGGCTAGCGGCCACAAAGCCCTCGGTGAACTTGCCGCCGCCCTTCACCTGGGCCTTCAGCCAGTCTCCTAAGCCGGTGAGGCGCTGTTCGATGCGGCCCCATTCCCCCAATAGCCCCCCCGCCACCATCACCAGCAGCGCCAGAATGACGCCATCCAAGGGGCCAACCTGCACAGCAGACAGGCTCCCTGCCATCGCCACCCCAATTGCCAGTGTCATCAGCCCCACGGCCTGGGTAATCACCTGCTGCATGGTGCGGGGCAGGCGACTTCGCAGCAACAGCCCCAGACTGGTACCTACAACGACGGCGGCCACGTTAATCCAGGTGCCGCTGGTTTTGGCCCACAGACTGAGCATAGATGCGTCCTTTGTGATGATTAGGAAAAGTGACGGTCGGAAAACGGGACGGTCGGAAAACGGGACGATTTGGAAAATAGGGGCATTGGCGGTGGTGATCCCGGCCAATAGGAACCCCCTAGAAGCCCAGGGTGTGGCTTCCAGAGGGTGACTGGGATTGACGTGGACTTAGGTGCCTCTAGTATTCCGGCACGGAGGGATCGACTTCCTTGCTCCAGGCTAGGATGCCGCCCGTGACGTTAGTGCCGTCGATGCCGTGCTGCTTGAGGATGCCCAGGGCTTTGGCGGAACGTCCGCCCATTTTGCAGTGGACAATCAGCCGATGGCCGTTGAGCAGTTCCTTCACTTGGTTCACGCCGTCGCCGTTTTCAATGTCCGGCAGGGGCACGAGGACAGAGCCAGGGATCTTGGCGATTTCGTACTCGTTGGGGTTGCGTACATCCAGCAGCAGCACGTCCTCAGCACCGGTGTCGAGCATCTGCTTCAGTTCGGTGACGGTCATTTCAGGAATGCCTGCCTTTTCCTTTTCCGCCTCGGCCTGGGCCTGGGGAATGCCGCAGAACACTTCGTAGTCGATCAGCTTGTCGATCACCGGGCGCACGGGATTAGGCCGGAGTTTCAGTTCCCGGAAGGTCATATCCAGGGCGTTGTAGAGCAACAGGCGACCGCTCAGGGTTTTGCCTGTGTCTAGGATCACCTTGATGGTTTCATTGGCCTGAATGGTGCCGATGATGCCAGGAAGTACGCCTAGCACGCCACCTTCCGCGCAGGAGGGCACCATTCCTGGCGGCGGCGGTTCGGGATAGAGGTCGCGATAGTTGGGGCCATCCTGGTAGTTAAACACCGTGGCCTGCCCCTCAAACCGGAAGATGGAGCCGTAGACGTTGGGCTTGTTCAGCAGCACACAGGCGTCGTTGACTAGGTAGCGGGTTGGGAAGTTGTCGGTGCCGTCTACCACCACATCGTAGGGCGCAAAGATATCGAGGGCGTTTTCCGCACTGAGGCGGGTTTCGTAGAGGTCGATCTGGCAGTGGGGGTTAATTTCTAGAATCCGGTTCTTGGCCGATTCAATCTTGGGTTTGCCCACCCAAGATTCGCTGTGGATGATTTGGCGATGCAGGTTGGACTGATCCACCACATCGAAATCCACAATGCCGATGCGACCAATGCCAGCGGCGGCCAAATATAGCAATAGGGGAGAACCTAGCCCGCCCGTGCCCACACAGAGCACGCTAGCGGCCTTGAGTTTCTTTTGCCCCTCTAGGCCCACCTCCGGCAGAATGATGTGGCGGGAGTAGCGCTCGTACTCCTCTTTGGTGAGTTGGATATCGTCTAGGTTGGGATTGAGCATGGTTTCCAGGACGGAAAAGGGAAGGGATGACAGCCAAAGACTATCTATCATAGCCAAAACGGGGCGGGGTAATACCGCCTTGGCTCATCTCTTCAGCTTAGGCCATGGCTGGGGGATTGTTGTCGGATGATCCAAGGATTTTTATGTCCTCCAGCTCAAATTGCTGGTGGTCGTTGAACCGCCAACTTTGTACCTCGGCAACCTGCCCCCCACGCACCGAGGCAATCACATAGGAATAGACGGGCCAAGCCAGCCGCTGATCGTACTCTGAAGGCACCGCTGGATGGTCGGGGTGGGAATGGACAATGCCGATGATTTCCAAATCCTGATCACGGGCTTCTCGCTGAATCCGAAGCAGGTCGGCGGGGTCAATCCAGTAGCGGTCGTGTGGCCCATGGGTTTTGGGTTGCTCTAGGGCATCGTGACCGATGGGATGGTCTGTGCGGTGACTCTCCTCATCGGGATGATCCGCGCTAGCATTCTCCGCATCCTTCAGCAGCCCCGGTTCCCAGGCGTTGACCACAGGAATCACCTGCGCCACGTCACGATAGGTTTCCTGGGGAAACGAGGTGTCCCCCATCTGGGCATCTGCCGCTGCCAACACCCGTTTCCCCACCAACACCCCACAGCCTTCCTGGGGATAGGCGGTTTCCAACATCTCCTGTATTCGTTGATACTGAAGTTGAGAAATGTGAAGCGTCATTGCCCCATCCTGCCATGTCCCAGACCATGCTACCCCAGCCCAAACCCTCCCAGACCTACTGGCAAAGCCTGCGGGATCCCCACTATGCCCCCACGGCGCTGCGGGTGGCCCTGGTGATTGGCACCCTACTCTTTACGATCAACCATGGGGTGGCCCTCTGGCAAGGGCAAATGACCCGTCAGCGCTGGTTCTCCGCCGCCTTAACCTACGTCGTACCCTATTGTGTGAGTATTCATGGGCAGCATAGCCGAACCGCTCGACCCCGCTAAGGTATCCCGCATCTGGTCTAGGGTGTCCAGTGGTCTAGATGGGGCCGCCGCCAGAGGGCCACTGCAAGCCAATGCGGTTCAATCACATTCAGCACTCATCAGAATCTCCTGGGTCTGAAACCCCGTCCTTCTAGGACGGCTTTACACAACACTTCGCTAAGATAGAGGAGGT
>JALQST010000320.1 GCA_023264315.1 Nodosilinea sp. BSH.14 | reverse complement strand
CCCAGCAGCCCGACAATTTCCCCCTGGGCCACCGACAGGCTGACGCGGTTCACCACCTGGCGTTTGCCGTAGATTTTCTGTACGTTATCCAGAACAATTTTCAAGGGGGCCTAGGCAAATAAAGATCAATCCGCTCAGCATCAGCCAAGCTAGGGAAATTGTACCAAACGCCCGCTGGTCATCGGAGACAAGACAGATCGAGCCCCCTAGGGGCTGAGCGGCCCGGAGTCTGCCGGGGCGGGGCTAATATCCAAGACGGTGGCCGGGGGCGTGGCAACCGTTCGCGGCGGGGTGGGGGTTGGAACGCCCACCGCAGGGCGTTGGGATGCGGGCAGTTGGTAAATGGTCTCCACCTGATCGCTGGGGCGGGGGGCGGCCACAAAGCGACCTTCATCAATGAGATAGGTGACGACCTCGGCCCGCAGGGTGTTGCCCTGCTGCGTGACCAGCACATTGCCACTAAGGATAATGCGCTGCTCGTTACTGTAGTAGTCGGCCTGGGCGGCGGTAGCCCGAATGCCCTGGGCAGGATAGTCAATTTGCACATTGCCTCGGGCGGTGATGATGCCCGTATTGGTGTTGGCTTCCTGGACATCGGATCGCAGGGTAATGGTGTCTTGGGCCTGCACCCAGGGCGATCCCAAACCCACACTGCCCACTAGCGCCAGCACCCCCACCAGGGGCAACCCCCACCATCGTCGATGTTGGCTTTTCCTCATTGCCACAGCTCGATCTCCCAATGCATTACAACCATCGTTTCCCGACATTCCCCATACTCTACCCCAGCCCCTCCTCCCCTTGAAGCGCAGGGCAGCCAAGGGGAACGGCACCCTAGTCTACCGTGAGTAGGAAGCGTCCCACTTTAATTCATCACCGGGGTTTTGTGACCAGTGGAACGGCACCCTAGTCTACCGTGAGTAGGAAGCGTCCTTGTCCCGTGCGGTCAAAGGCGTTGACGATGACGCGGTAGGAGCCATTGCGGGGCAGCGTCACCACCAGTTCCGAGTTGGTGTCGTTGGGGGTACGGTCGTCGTTTTCGCCGAGGCGGTTGTCCTGGTCGTCTAGGAGGATGAGGTAGGTGTCGAAGACGTCGCTACTGAGCTGAATGCGCACGGTTTGGCCCGCCCGTCCCTGGAACCGATATTCCTGGTATAGGGATCCATCGCCCAGGGTGGCATCGCCCGGGCTGAGGGTGCCCGGTTGTCGCAGAATGGCCCCATTACCCTGGGGTGCACCGGGGGGGGAACCACTACCACCGCCACTGAGGCGCAGTTGGTAGCGCCCGGTTTTGCCCTCGGCGTAGGCATTGGCAAAAATCAGATAGGTACCTGTGTAGGGCAACTGCACCGAGAGACGGGCATTCAGGTTGCCGCCGCTGTCGTCGTCTTGCACAAAGAAGTCATCGTGGTCGGCGGCGAGCAGGATGAGATAGGCATCGAGTTCGTTACTGACCATGTCAATGGTGATGCGCTGTCCGGCCCGGCCCTCAAAGCTGTAGGGGTTGTAGTAGCTGCCGTCGGGCAAGATGTTGCTGCGACTGTCTAGCGTTCCTTGGACTGGGGAACCGTTGATGGCGATGGCCGTGGCTTCCCGGTCGCTGCGGCCCTGTTGTTCCGCTGTGGTGCTGGCCTGCCCCGATCGCACCGCCGCCAGAAACCGATCCACCGCGTCGGTGGGGATGGCAAACCCGATGCCCACATTCCCCCCCGATTGCCCGGTGGTAAAAATCGAGGTGTTGACGCCAATCAACTGCCCCTCTCGGTTGAGCAATGGCCCCCCGGAATTGCCCGGGTTGATGGCGGCATCGGTTTGAATCAGGTTACGCTCGGTGTCAATCCGGCTCACGATGCCCACCGTGAGCGTGCCCTGGAGGCCGAAGGGGCTACCGATGGCGAGGGCACTTTGGCCCACCCGCACCGAATTAGGCGGGGCCAGGGTGACGGTGGGCAGGTTGCTGGGATTGCCCCGTAGACGTACGGCAGCCAAGTCAAGGCGGTTTTCACCGTAGCCCACCACATCCCCCTGGAAGGTGCGGCCATCGGCAAGGCGTACCGTCACCACCGAGTCGTTGCCCACCACATGGGCATTGGTGAGAATCAGTCCATTGGCCTCCACAATGCTGCCGCTGCCGCCCCCGGTGCGGGTTTGAATGGCCACCACCGCCGGACTGACGCGATCATAGATGCGCACCGTGGTCGCTTCATCCAAGGTGGATTGGGCGAGGGCGGGCGCAAGGGCGAGGGGGCGAAGACCGGGGGCGACACTGGGCAGTCCTCCCAGCAGCGTCCCCAACACCAGAGAACCGGAAGCCAATCGTGTGAGAAGCGTGTGTGCCATAGCCATGCCGTTGAGAACAATCCATTTGCCGACCGCGGGGAAATCCGTCCTATCGTCGTCTAGAGTATAGGACTTTCAAGGCCACCCCCCAGGTTCCCGGATATACCGCGATGGAGGCGGAATTCAATCAACCCTCGCCCACCCCGAAACGGCGATACGGCTCAGGATTGAGGTTGCCCCCTGGATATCGACGGTATGACGGTCGATCCGCCCACCCCAAGGGTGACTCGCCGGGATAGATCACCGATTGGCAGGGGCACTCAACCCCCCAGAGGCTGGGCCCGAGGTCTGGAAGGATCGCACCTCGTTGAGGGCAACGTAGCACTGGCTCAGCTCATCGATCAGGGCGGTGGTGGCCTGAGAATCGCCCAGGGTACAGGCTAGGTCGAGGTGCCGCTGGAGGTAGATGATGGCCCGGTTATAGTCCTGAATGGCTATGCTGGCGTGGGTGATTTGGGTGAGCACACGCCGAAGCGTGGGTTGACTGAGCCCCGCCCCAGGATGGGTCTCATGGAGGCGCAAAAATTGCTCGTAGCATTCGATGGCCTGGGTATAGTGGCGCAGCGTTTGGTAGGTATTGCCCAGATTTTGCAGCACTTGGAGCTGAATGGTGGTGTCCCCCAGGGCCTTCGCCATGATCCAGCTCGATTCGTAGAGGGTGGCCGCTTGGCGGTTCAGCCCCTTGGTGCGGTAGATCATGGCCAGGTTGTTCAAAACCCGCATTTCCGACTGAACGTCATTGAGTTCCTTGGTCAGCTGCAGGCTGCGTCCCATGTAGTCCAGGGCCGTTTGGGGATCGCTGAGGTGCCGATGGCAGTTGCCCAAATGTTCTAAAACCTGTTGCTCTAGGGATGGATTGCACAGTTCCTGGGCCAGGGCCAAGCATTGGCGACCATAGTCCGCCGCCCAGGGGTAGTCGGCCAGCCGATAGTGGGCGTTGGCCAAGACCAGCAGCACCTTGGCGGTGTTCGGGGCATCCGCTGCCCGCTGGAACCCAGCCAGGGCCTGCTGCAGTTGAGTCAGGGCATTGGTGTATTGCCCTTGCCGAAATTGCGTCAACCCTTGGGTCAAAGCCTGCTCCGCCGCTGCCGCCAACTGAGGCCGTTCCGCTTCCGCCGCCGGGGGGGCAGGGGCAGCGGGGTGGGGAATGCGGAGGGTTTCATCCTCAATCGTTAGGGGCGGCCTAGAATGGGACGGGGGCGGAGATTGCATAAATCCAACACAGCGACGCTGTGGAGACAGGCCGACTGACAATACCGGTTTCCCAACTCCGTATGGATACCCAGATGAGTCAGGGGAAATAGCGATGACTTTATCGTAACTTTGCAAAGATGATCGCGAATACCGTAAAACCACACATGTTCACATTTTAACAGGGCTGCACCTTCCATCCCCTTGCACCCGAC
>JALQST010000031.1 GCA_023264315.1 Nodosilinea sp. BSH.14 | reverse complement strand
GTCCCAAAACCATATCTCAAGACGCTCTGGGCTCTCTTTCGCAATACGTATATATTCTTCTAGCTTGGCCTTAAAGAGCTTTCTCTTTTCCGGATCTTGCTTGTCTTCAAGGCTATACTTTGACCAGATATATACATATTTTTTTGACTAATATCCGTCTAACTTGGCTACTGCTCAACTTTATTCCCGTCTCTTTCTCAAGATGAGACGCGAGCCTATCGGCGGTCCAAGTCCCAAACTCATAACCGTAATCTTGGGGTTCTTTATCAATAACTTCTATCAGTAAATCAATATATTGATCTGTGGCCTTGTGATAATTGCCTTTCATCCGATCATCGATCAAACTATCTAGCTTACTCGGATCTCCATGGGTGCTCCAGTAGGCAACTTTCCTCAAGGAGCATCCAATTAAGTCGGCAATCTCTTGTTGAGTCCTTCCATCATTGCGCAAGAGCAATATCAGAATGCGCTCTCGAATGTCAGGATGCTCATGGAACTTCAACTGCTTCTGAAGCTCTTGCTTTTCCTCTGACGTTAGATAGTTTCTGAATCCCATGACTCATTCCAGAATTTTAATGTATTATATGCGATTTAGATGACTAACAGCTTAACGAATGGGGTCGTGGAGGGAATCAATAACAAGCTTAAGTTGATTAAGCGTTTGGGTTATGGTTTTGGTAATTTCGACAATTTTAGACTAAGAGGTTTGTTGCCGTGGGTATTTCCACTTGAAACAGCATAATCAGACCGGAAGAGCCTGGTGCCCTAGGTTGGTCTCACCTGCGATCTCTGGAGTAACCCAATGAAGCGACGCAACTGGTTTTTTGGACTGATGGTGATAGGACTGCTAGCGGCCTTGGGGTTTGCTGCCCCGCCGTCGCCCTTGGTTTCCTCGGCGGATCCGGTGTCAGTGCCCATTACGCTGACGGTGTCTGCTGCTGCGGACCTCAGCCATGCCCTGCCTGAAATTGGCACCCTGTGGGAACAGGAGACGGGCAACAAAGTAGTATTCAACCTGGGCTCCACGGGGCAACTGGCTCAGCAGATTGAACGGGGTGCGCCCGTGGATGTTTTTGCCGCTGCCAATCGATCCTTTGTGGAGCAACTTGATGATGCGGGGCTGGTCTTCTCAGACACGACAGCGCTTTACGGGATCGGTCGCCTCACTCTGTGGCAGCGGGAAGATAGCCCCGTTGTGGTCAAAGAACTCAAGGATTTGCTCAAGGCTGAGGTGCAGCGCGTGGCCATAGCCAACCCCGACCATGCCCCCTACGGAGTCGCGGCCAGGGAAGTGCTCCAGTCAGCGGGGCTATGGGAGGCCCTTCAGCCTAAGCTGGTGCTGGCCGAGAACGTTAAGCAAACCCAGCAGTACGCCGAAACGGGCAATGTAGACGTAGCCCTTGTGGCCCTGTCTATTAGCCTTGGCCAGTCAGGGCAATGGACGGTGATTCCGGCCTCCCTTCACCAGCCCCTAGAGCAAATGCTGGCCGTACCCAAGGCGGCCCCCCACCCTGAGGCTGCCCGAAACTTTGCCGCCTTTATCAACGGTGCCCAGGGCAGGCTAATTATGCAAAAGTATGGCTTTATCCTGCCAGGAGAAGACTCCACCCCATGATGGCTAACGATGGCCTCGCCGTGACCTAACGGTCGCCTAACGGTCGCCTAGCGACTATACCTTTTCGGCACACTGGTTAACGCTGTTAAAAAGGAACCCAGACCATGATTGCTCCACCGTTGCTCTTGTCTCTCCGGGTCATCCTAGTGGCCAGTGTGTTTATTCTGGGGTTAGGGCTGGGCGCAGGAACGCTGCTGGCCCGTCAGCGATTTCCGGGACATATCGTGGTCTCTACCTTGCTGAATTTACCGCTGGTGCTGCCCCCCAGCGTTGTGGGCTACGGCCTGCTACTCACCCTGGGGCGCGGCAGTCCCCTCAAGGAATGGTTCGGCATCGACCTGTTATTTACCTGGCAGGCCGCCGCCATTGCCGCTACGGTGGTGGCCCTCCCGCTGATGGTGGAGTCTACACGGGCCGCCATTGCCTCTGTCAACCCCGAATTGGAGGCCGCCGCCCGCACCCTGGGTGCCTCGGAACTAGAGGTGCTGGGGCGCATCACCTTGCCCCTGGCCTATCGGGGTATTTTGGCCGGGTTTGGCCTCAGCCTTGCCCGAGGCTTGGGCGAATTTGGGGCCACCCTGATGGTGGCGGGCAGCATTCCCGGACGCACCCAGACCATGCCCCTGGCTATCTATGACGCTGTTCAGCGACAAGACTATACCCTCGCTAACGCCCTAGTGCTGATCATGACCAGCCTTGCCTTTGGCCTCTTATGGTGGGTGCGATGGTTGGAAGGAACCCGGAACCCGAACCTGCACTGAGGGAGCCATGCCCAGGGATCTAATCGTCGATATTCAAAAGCAGCGACCCCAGTTCACCTTGGAGGTGGCCTTTCGGAGCGATCACGAGCCGCTGGGGCTCTTGGGCACCTCTGGATCCGGCAAAAGTATGACGCTGCGCTGCATTGCAGGCATTGAAACCCCAACCCAGGGCCGCATTGTGCTAAATGGTCGAGTTCTGTTCGACTCGGCCCTCGGCATTAATCTCCCCAGTCGGGAGCGCAAAGTCGGCTATCTGTTTCAGCACTATGCCCTGTTTCCCCATCTAACGGTGGCTCAAAACATTGCCTACGGGCTGCGAGGGCGGTCAAAGGCCGCGATCCACCGTCAGGTAGCCGAGCAACTCCAACAGGTGCAGCTCATTGGTTTTGACCATCGCTACCCCCACCAGCTTTCCGGCGGACAACAGCAGCGAGTGGCCCTAGCCCGTGCCCTAGCCCCCAACCCCGAACTCCTACTCCTCGACGAGCCCTTCTCCGCCCTCGATGCCCACCTCCGCAGCGAATTGGAAAAGCAACTCCTCAAAACCCTCAGCCGCTACCCAGGGCTCACCCTGTTCGTTAGCCACAACCTTGAAGAAGCCTATCGAGTATGTCAGCGCTTGCTGGTGCTGGCGGACGGCAAGGTGGTGGCCGAGGGGCCAAAACAGACCATTTTTGACCACCCCGGCACCTTGTCCTTAGCCCAACTCACGGGCTGTAGAAACCTCTCACCCCTACAACGCCAGAGTAACCACACGCTAGCTGCCCTAGACTGGGGCTGCATCCTGCAAACCCTAGAACCCGTACGGCTCACCCACACCCACATCGGCATCCGCGCCCATCGCCTCACCTTTCCCGATCAGGCCACCCAGCCCAACACCTTCCCCGCCTGGGTAGCCTGGACAAGCGAAACGCCCCACCGCCTCAGCCTCTATCTCAAGCTGGGCCAACCTCCCTCTGACCATGAGGACTACCACCTCCAGGCGGAGGTCTTTAAAGATCGATGGGCCGAGATGAATGGTCGGCCTTTTCCCTGGCTGGTGCACCTCGATCCAGCTCAGTTACTCCTACTGGAGGGCGTATCTAGGGGGTAGGAATGGGGCCATACTGGGATGCCGAGGCTAGGGACTAGGTTCTCATACCAAATCCGAATCCCATAACCCCGATTTCCAAACAGAAGAATCGTAGGATGCATAGCGCCCTTGGCGCGGCACAGGAACTCAGGTTAGGTACGGGGTGAGGCTGGACTGGGTTAGCGGTGGGCGCTGAGGCTGCGATCTAGGCTGATTGCTAGGCTGCGGTCTAGAATGTCTAGCCCCTGCTGCATTTCGTCGGCGGTAATGATCAGCGGCGGAGCCAGGATCAAGATATTTCCCATGGAAACCTTGAGGCTGAGGCCCTGGGCTAGGGCTTGGTACATGACGGTATCCGCGAGATCGTAGACGGGTTCACGGGTAGCCGGATCAACGACGAGTTCTACCCCCAGGAGGCAACCCCGTCCCCGGACATCGCCGATGACGGGATATTTCGCCATCATTTGCCGCAGTCTTTTGAGGGCCAAATCGCCCACTACTTGGGCATTGTGAACCAGGTTCTCATCCTGAAGAATCTGTAGGGTGGTAAGGGCGGCGCGGGTGGTGACGGGGTTCTTTTCGTGGGTGTAGTGGCCGTAGGCATAGTGGCCGCAGACATCAAGGTCGGGGTGGCAGAGGATGGCCGCAATGGGCAGCACTCCGCCGCCCAGGGCCTTGCCCAAGACCAAAATATCAGGCACCACTTGGTCGTGTTCACTCGCAAATAGCCGCCCCGTCCGGCCCAACCCGGTGGGAATTTCATCAAAAATGAGCAGTGTGCCGTGGTGGTGACAGGCCGCCTTAACCTTCTGCCAAAAGCCAGGGGGAGCAGGGACGGGGTTGGTGGCCCGCATCGGTTCGGCCACGAGGGCGCAGATGTCGCCTTCCTTTTCGAGCACGTAGCGAATTTGGTTAAGGCATAGGTCGGCACTGTTGGCCGTCACACCCCAGGCATTGCGGTAGTCCCCAAAGGGGGGCACATGCTCGCTACCGGGCAACAGGGGGCCAATGGGGCCACTGCGAAACATCGCCTCGCCACCCAGGCTACGCGCCCCAAACCCTGCGCCATGGTAGGCATCCCAAAACGAGAGGGTCTTGAACCGTCCGGTGGCGGCCCGGGCATAGGCCAAGGCCATTTCAATGGCATCGGATCCCCCCGTGGCAAACAGCACCTTGCTGAGCGACCCTGGGGCAAGGGCGGCGAGGGTTTCCGCCAGTTCCACCGCTGGCTCGCAGGTGTAGCGCCGGGGCACAAAGGAGAGGCTTTCCAGTTGAGCCTGAAGGGCCGCAATTAGCCGAGGATGGCCATAGCCCAAATTGTGGGCGCTGTTGCCATGAAAATCCATGAAACGTCGCCCCTGCATATCCTCTAGCCAAATGCCCGTGGCCGAACGCAGGGCCGACAGACAGGGGGTAGAGGCGGATTGGTGGAGAAACGCCTCCGCGTCACGGTGCAGCCAAGACCGTAGTTCTGCATTCTGGTGAGATCGATTCCAATGCTGTCGCCGAGGGGACCCATTTAGGTCACTTTCTGCCGCTGCGGGGGGAACGTGGGTCATTGAAGCACTGACTCGCTAAAGTCGAACAGGGTCTCGGGCGATGAATGTCTCGGGCAATTTAGCAGATCGGCGGCATCTGGCGTCAGTCGGTCGGCGTTGAAGCTAAAACAATATTTAATGATGCAGCATGACTCTTCAACTCATCAAGACCAAACTTAAAGAAAGTTTTTATCTAAATGAAAGCCTTGCTGTATCTACATTGCTTTTCTCAAGATAACCTAGACTAAATCTCTCCATAACCTTCTGGAGGCTTCTATAAGCCTTTCTTTACCCAAAGAGCAACTCTTTCCCCTAGGATTACAGTAGTTTTTTGGGCTAAGGTTGAGCGATGGTCGGCGATTTAGTGAGTCCTATTCTGCGCTTTTTATCGAAACGACGATGGCAGCGCTTTATCTCCATGGCCGCAGCCTCCTGCACCATGGTTTGGATGGTGGCATCCTGTGCAGTCTCCCAGGAAGACCTAGCATCCTCGGTGGGCGGCGCTACGGGAACATCCAGTGATTCTAGTGTTACAGTCTATACCGCCTTAGAGGATGATCAAATCAGCGGATATCTAGAGTCTTTTCAAACTCAGTATCCCGACATTAAGGTCAATATTGTGCGGGATTCAACGGGTATTATTACGGCCAAATTATTAGCCGAGGCCGATAATCCCCAGGCTGATGTGGTGTGGGGAACGGCGGCATCTAGCCTGCTGGTGGCGGAAGAAAAAGGGTTGCTAGAACCCTATGCCCCCGCTGGTCTAGAGGCCGTTAATCCCAAGTTTCGGGATGATGCCAACCCGCCTCAGTGGGTCGGCATTGATGTGTGGATGTCGGCATTTTGTGTCAACACCGTTGAGTCTGAAAAGCTGGGATTGCCCATTCCTAAGGGCTGGGCCGACTTAACCAATCCGGTGTATAAGGGGCACATTGTGATGTCTAATCCGGCCTCTTCGGGGACGGGTTTCCTATCGGTTTCGACGATTCTGCAAAATTCCCCCACTGAAGACGAAGGATGGGCTTATTTAGATAAGCTCCACGAAAATATTGCCCAGTACATGCATTCCGGTTCTCGTCCCTGCAAGGCGGCTGGGGCTGGGGAATATCCCATTGGTATTTCCTTTGGCTATCGGGCTGTGAAGCAGAAAAACGATGGCGAACCCTTGGAAGCGGTCTTCCCGGTGGAGGGGTCGGGTTGGGATGTGGAAGCCAACGCCCTGATTAAAAAGTCTGACATTAAGGAAGCCGCCAAGACCTTCCTAGACTGGGCGATTTCCCCGGAAGTTTCCGCCAAATATGCCGAGAGCTTCGCGATTACGGCGGTTAAAACCGATGTGCCTCCACCTGCTGGGTTCCCTGAGGATCCGGTGGCACAACTTGCGGATAACGACCTGCGTTGGGCCGCCGCCAACCGGGAGCGCATTTTGGCGGAATGGACGAAGCGCTACGACGCCAAGTCTGAGCCAAAGAGCTAGGGATACGTCCCATCCCTCACCGGGCCAAGGCGAGATCCGGCCTCTGGGTGGATGGGGCCATGGAAGGGGAAAGTCTCTGGGCTTCACCCTTCCATGGCTTTGCTTCTGACTTGATTCTTAGATGTAGTGGGCTGGCACCATGACCTATTCAGACCCTTCCGCTTCTCAGTCCTTGGAGGATCCGTCCCTGGTGCAGGAGACCCAAATCCAGCCCAGCCATGCCCCTGGGGTTGCCGCCGAGGCGGCGGCTCGTAGCCTTCGGCAGCCCTATCTACAAATTGAGGATATCCACAAGCGGTTTGGCAATTTTGTCGCCCTCAAGGACATTTTTTTGAATGTCTATCCCGGTGAGTTTGTCTGCCTGTTGGGGCCAAGCGGCTGCGGCAAAACCACGCTCCTGCGAATTATTGCGGGTCTAGAGCAACACTCCCAGGGGCGGATCATTCAGGGGGGACAAGATGTCTCGCACCTGCCTCCCTCCAAGCGCGACTTTGGCATTGTGTTCCAGTCCTACGCCCTCTTCCCCAACCTCACCGCCCACCACAACATTGCCTACGGCCTCCAGAACAAAAAGCTCCCAAAGGCTGAAATTCAAACCCGTGTGGGCGAACTCCTCGACCTGGTGGGGCTAGGGGGCATGGGTCAGAAGTATCCCGCCCAAATGTCTGGGGGTCAGCAGCAGCGGGTGGCCCTCGCCCGTGCCCTCGCCCTTTCCCCCGGTTTGCTCCTGCTGGATGAACCCCTTTCGGCCCTGGATGCCCAGGTGCGGGTAAAGCTGCGGGCGGAGATTGCCAACCTTCAGCGGCGACTGGGGGTAACCACCGTGATGGTGACCCACGACCAAGCCGAAGCCCTCGCCATGGCCGACCGCATTGTGGTGATGGACAAGGGCTACATCGCCCAGATCGGCACCCCCCACAGCGTCTATCAAGGCCCCGGCAGCCCCTTTGTCGCCAACTTTATTGGGGTGATGAACTTCTTAGATGGCATGGTTGAAGCCAAGGACATGGTGCGCTGCGGCAACCTGGTGCTGAACACCCCCAGCAACACGGTTCCGGTGGGGCAGCGGGTATCCATTGCCATTCGCCCCGAAGATATTCGAGTCATGGATGGTGCGGCCACCCCAGCACCCAACGTAGCCGAGGCCGAAGTGCTGGGCACCGAATTCCTCGGCTCTGGCTATCGGCTAGAACTCAGTGTTTTGGGCAACGCTCGTCAGCCCATGACCCTAGATATTTCCTCCCACCGGGCTCGCGCCATGGCCATTGAGACCCTAGAATCCCTGGCGATTCAATTGCCCCCAGAGATGATCCGTGTTTTCCCAAAAGAAGCCTCTTAGGTTCACTTCCCCTCAATGTCCCGCCAACCCTTCCCCACGCCCTAAGTCCTATGACCACTACTACCCGTCATCCCATTGTGGCCCCCCGCGCTAAAGCCTTCGACCTCGAAGCCTGGGTAATGCGTAGTCTCCTTGGCCTAGGTGCCCTGTGGCTGGTGGTGGGCGTCGTGCTGCCGCTATTCCCCATGGTGGGCCGCAGTTTTCAGAACACCAATGGAGAATGGGCGGGCCTAGCCAACTATGGGCAATACCTCACGACTCCATCGTTGGTGCAGTCGTTTTTAAATAGTATGGGCGTGGCGATCACGACTACACTTTTTTCCGTGGGCCTCGGGTTTATCTATGCCTACGGCCTCACCCGCACCGCCATGAAGGGGAAGACCTTCTTTCGTACCCTGGGGCTGCTATCGCTGTATATTCCTCCCCTGGCCAATGCCATTGGGCTAATTTATTTGTTTGGCAATCAGGGGCTAGTAACCACCGGATTGTTTGGCCTGTTGCCTGGAATCAACATCAACCTCTATGGGTTTAATGGCATTGTTATTGGGGAATTTCTTTACTGTTTTCCCCAGGCTGTCATTCTATTAGTAACGGCCCTTAATTTAACCGATGCCCGCCTCTATGAAGCTGCCGAGGTACTGGGAGCCTCGACCCTCAAAACCTTTTTTACCGTAACCTTAACCAGCATCAAATACGGCCTCATGAGTGCCCTATTTGTCTGCTTCATCCTCGCCTTTACCGATTTCGGAGTACCCAAGGTCGTAGGCGGCAACTTTAACGTGCTAGCCACCGATATTTACAAGCAGGTGATTGGTCAACAAAACTTCTCTATGGGGGCCACCATCAGCGTATTTTTGCTAATTCCATCGGTGTTTATGTTTGGGCTAGATCGCATCGTACAGCGACGACAAAATGCCCTAATTAGTGCTAAGTCGGTTCCCCTCCAGCCCAAGCCAAACCCAATTTTAGACTGGGCTATGTTTGGCTTCTGTGCCTTGATGGTTGCCTTTATTTTTACGGTGTTTGGCACCATCATCCTGGCCTCCTTGGTTAAGGTATGGCCCTACGACTTTTCCCTCAGCCTCAAAAACTACGACTTTAGCAGTGTGGGCGGTGGTGGCTATGGGGCCTACTGGAACAGCCTTCGCATGGCCTTCTATACGGCAATTTTTGGCACGGCTATCGTATTTACCGGAGCTTACCTGGTGGAAAAGGGGCGGGGGCTGAACTGGTTGCGTTCCCTCACCTACCTGCTGTCCACGGTTCCCTTGGCCCTGCCCGGTCTGGTGTTGGGTTTGGCCTACGTTTTCTTCTTTAATAATCCCATTTGGCGCATTCCATTCACAGGGTTAGCGATCTACAATCCCTTGCATTGGCTCTATGGCACCATGGCCCTATTGGTCATGGCCAACATTATTCATTTCTATACCGTTTGTTTTTTGACGGGCACCACCGCCCTCAAGCAAATTGATGCAGAATTTGAGTCGGTTTCGGCCTCTATGGCCGTCCCTTTCTACAAAACCTTCTGGCGAGTCACGGTACCCCTATCGCTACCCGCCATTTTAGAAATTGGCATCTACTTTTTTGTCAATGCCATGGTCACGATTTCGGCCATTATCTTTTTGTACCCCGCCAATCTGCCCTTGGCCGCCGTGGCCATTGTCAATATGGACGATGCTGGGGACATTGCCGCTGCTGCTGCGATGTCTACCCTCATTGTGTTAACAAGCCTAGGCGTTCGGGTGATGTATTCCTGGCTCACAAAAGGTCTGCGCCAGCGTTCAGAGGCATGGCTCCATCGCTAGGTTGAGATTTTCCCGTCGGGACGGTTCCAAGGAACAGGTTGCTTTCCGTAGATGCCGCCTCACCCTGGGTTTCGGGTTAGGATTCGAGCAATATCTCCCGGGAGGGTCGCGAGATTGAGTCTGCGGTGGCCATGCAATTTTCTGAGTCTTTTAGTTTCTTTTTATGATGGTTTTGAGGTTCCCTATGGCTAATATTAAGCTCATCGTCTTTGATATGGCAGGCACCACCGTAAAGGATGAAAATGAAGTACTGCACTGTTTTTTTGAAGCAGCCAAAAAAACGGGGCTAATGGCCGACGCAGATCGGGTTAATGCCATGATGGGACTGCCCAAAAAGGTGGTGTTTCAAACCCTCTGGGCCGACCAAATTGGGGCCGCCAGTGAAGATTATTTTGCCAATGTGGAAGCCTCCTACGATTGCTTTCGCACCGTGCTAGAACACCACTACCGCACCCAACCCGTTGCCCCCACGGAGGGTTGCCTCGCTCTTTTTGACTGGCTGCGATCCCGATCCATCGCCATCGCCCTCACCACCGGGTTCTATCGGGAAGTCACCCAGATTATCCTCCACCGTTTGGGTTGGGACGTAGGCCTAGACCCTACCTCCTACGTGGGGTCGGCGCAATCCACCCTGCAAATGTCAGTCACCCCCTCCGAAATCTATGGCAATGAGGGCCGTCCGGCTCCGTTTATGATCCAAAAGGCAATGTACCGCCTGGGTATTGATGACCCCAAAACCGTGATTGCCATTGGTGACACCCCCTCCGATCTGGCCTCGGCTCGCCATGCGGGTTGCCTCTATGCCTGCGGTGTCACCAACGGCACCCACACCCAAGCCCAGTTAGCGGACCATGCCAACGATGGGCTGTTCAACTCCCTAGCGCATTTTCAGCACCAGTTAGAGCAATGGATCGGCTAGGGTTTGGCCATTGCGTTGATAGGAATTAAGGATCGGTTGACATGACAACTCTGTCTTCACCCCATGCTGCGCCCCATTCCACCGAAATTGCCGTTGTGGGTGCGGGCATTGTGGGGCTGGCCCATGCCCTGGCGGCGGCCCGTCGGGGTCATCGGGTAACGGTGTTTGAGCGCAGTGAGCGGGCTGTGGGAGCGTCCATTCGCAACTTTGGGATGGTCTGGCCCATTGGTCAGCCGCCGGGGCCACTGCGAGATCGGGCCATGCTATCGCGCCAGATTTGGATGGATATGGCGACCAAGGGTGGCTTCTTTTACGACCCGGTTGGCTCGTTGCACTTGGCCTACCACCCCGACGAACTGGCGGTGATGGAGGAGTTTGTCGCCCTGGCCCAGCCCACAGGCTATGCCGTGCAAATGCTCACCGCCCAGGAGGCCGCCGCCAAAAGCCAAGCTGCCGTGACTACCGGGCTGCTGGGTGCCCTCTGGAGTGAAACCGAGGTGATTGTGGACGCACGGGAAGCCATCGCCACCCTTCCCCAGGTCTTGCAAGCGACCTTTAACGTCGAGTTTCGGTTTGGAGCCACCGTTACCGCCATCGACTCGCCCCAGTTCACCGTAAACGGCGAAACCTGGACAGCGGATCATATTTTTGTCTGTTCTGGGGCCGATTTTGAAACCCTATACCCCGATCTTTACCAAAATAGCGGCATCACCAAATCCAAGCTGCAAATGATGCGTACCAGCCCCCAACCCCAGGGCTACCGGATTGGGCCAGCCCTCTGCGGCGGCCTCACCCTAACGCACTATGCCGCCTTTGCCGATTGCCCTTCGCTGCCCGTCCTCAAGCAGCGCATCCAGGCCGAGTTGCCCTTTGCGGTAGACTGGCATATCCATGTGATGATGTCCCAAAACGGCCTAGGGGAACTCATCCTGGGCGATTCCCACGAATACGCTCTCACCTTTGACCCCTTTGATCGCACCGACATTAACCAGTTTGTGCTGAATTATCTCAGGGGATTTGCCCAGGTGCCCTGCCTAGACATCGCCGCCACCTGGCACGGCATCTACGCCAAACTGCCCGGTAAAACCGAATTTGTGGCCCACCCCGTCCCTGGGGTCACCCTCGTCAACGGCCTTAGCGGCGCTGGCATGACCCTCTCCTTTGGCCTCGCCGAGGAGGTTTTGACCACTGTGCTCCATCGCTAATCGGAAAGCCTGGTAGAGTCAGGCTTTTATGGTCTCAGCCTTAATTGGAATAACGACCCGATTGTGGCAGTGCGCGAAACCTGCGATGGCAATGCCTGGATTGATCCCGCCGTGGCCAATGTGGTGTTGCGCCAGGTACGCGCTGCTAGCCCGGTGTCCACAGGCAGTCGCACCGTCCAAATTGAAGCCATGACCCCAGAATTTGAACAGATCTTCGCCACCTATTTCCTCACTGAGCGAGAACTCGAAGTTCTGGAACTGATTGTAGCGGGGTGTAGCAAGGCCGAAATTGCCGAACACGTCTACATTAGCGGGGGCACCGTTAAAACCCACGTGCGCAGCATCCTCAGCAAACTAGGGGTAGACGACCGCACCAAAGCTGCCGTCCGTGCCTGCGATCAGGGCTAGTCAGCTAGGATCATCAGATCGCAAAGTCCTTGAGGCCCTCATCCTAAAGCCCCCTCCCTTGGGGCTACGGCTGATATCCCAGCCTGCTGAACCTGTCTTCAGCCTGCTTCAGAGGATTGGGGTGAGAGGCGCGGGTCTGCCTGTAGCATAGGGAAATTTAGGGCTGCTTCTAGGCTCCTGCACAGGTCTCGGCTTCGGTTGGCGGTGCCCCAATAGAGGTTTTGAAGCGCTATATTCAAGACCAAGAAAAGCCGTCCTTTTATTCAACTGTTCGACAGGCTCACAGATCAAGGTGAACGGAGGCGACCCAAAATGAGAGTTGCTGTCCTTTTAGGGCGGGGCTTGTATCCCATTAGTTTTGGTCAGTAATGGCTGATATTCCAGGTTTTTTGCCGCTTAGGTTATCTCCATGAGTGCTAGCAGTCCCGTTGTTGAAATTTTGTCCGCCGAAGAAATGCGGCGTACCCTCAATCGTCTGGCGTCGGAGGTGATTGAGCGGGGCGGCGACCTGAATCACCTGGTGCTGCTGGGCATCTACACCCGTGGGGTACCCCTGGCCCACATGCTAGCCCACCAAATCCAACGCATGGAGGGGGTGCAACTCCCCGTGGGGGCCATCGACATCACCCTCTACCGCGACGATTTGGACAAAATCAGCACCCGCACCCCCGCCCGCACTAAAATTCCCTTTGACCTCACCAATAAGGTCGTGACTTTAGTAGACGACGTGATTTATAGCGGTCGCACCATCCGCGCCGCCCTCAATGCGGTGCTGGACTATGGTCGTCCCAGTGCCATTCGCCTTGCCGTGTTGGTGGATCGGGGCCATCGGGAACTGCCTATTCACCCGGACTTTGTGGGGCGTGTGTTGCCCACCGCCAAGGATGAGTCGGTCAAAGTCTTTCTCCACGACACCGATGGTCAGGATGGGGTGCAGTTGTTGAAGCCGGAGTAGGGTGGGGAGTCGGGAGTCGGGGGTCGGGAGTCGGGAAGGCTGGGTTTTCAGGCCCGTTCTTTTCTACCATGGGACACAGACGTTACTGAGTGAACCCTGTGACCGGATTGCCCCTGGCTGCCCACGAAACCCAAGTCCGTAAGGCGGATCATCTGCGAATTTGCCTGGATGAAAAAGTCCAATGTCGTGGGGTGACAACGGGGCTGGAGCGGTTTCGGTTTTGCCATTGTGCCCTGCCCGAGGTGGATTGGCAGGATTTGGCGGTGGAGACGACGTTCCTGGGCCATCGGCTGGGGGCACCGCTGCTGATTTCGGCGATGACGGGCGGCACCGAGGAGGCCCAGCGCATTAACCAACGGCTGGCCACCGTGGCTCAGCGCTACGGGTTGGCCATGGGTGTGGGCTCCCAGCGGGTGGCGGTGGAAAACCCGGATTTGATGACCACCTTTCGGGTGCGAGAGGTAGCCCCGGATATCCTGCTGCTGGCCAACCTGGGGGCGGTGCAGTTGAACTATGGCTACGGCCTAGATCAGTGCCGCCGGGTCGTGGATCACCTGGAGGCCAGCGCCCTAATTCTGCACCTCAACCCCCTGCAAGAGGCGGTGCAAACCCGAGGGGATACCAACTTCAAAGATTTGCTGACCAAAATTGAACACCTCTGCGCCGCCCTGCCCGTGCCCGTGGTGGTGAAGGAGGTGGGCAACGGCATTTCTGCGCCCCTGGTGCAGCGGTTGATGGCGGCTGGCGTGGCGGCGGTGGATGTGGCCGGAGCCGGGGGCACCTCCTGGGCCAAGGTAGAAAGTGAGCGGGCCACGGATCCGCTCCAGCGTTGCCTGGGCCAAACCTTTGCGGACTGGGGCATCCCCACCGCCGATTGCCTGATCGCCGCCCGTCAGGTGGCCCCCACCCTGCCGCTGATTGCCTCCGGCGGCCTGCGGAATGGGCTGGAGGTTGCCAAAACCTTGGCCCTAGGGGCGGATCTGGCAGGGTTGGCCTATCCCTTCCTTAAGGCCGCCAGCGACTCTGAAGAGGCCGTTGCCGCCTTGGCCGATGTGCTGATCGCTGAACTCAAAACCGTCCTCTTCTGCACCGGACAAGCCACCCTCTCCGGCCTGCGCCAACCGGGCGTGCTGGTTCCGGCTTGATGGGGGAGATGCCCCAAGCCTTCGATTACACCATTACTGACCACCACCCATGACCCTAAACCCGCTCCTTCGCGACGAAACCCCTGCCGACATCCCAGTCATTCGGGCCGTAACCCTCGCCGCCTTTGAGGACGTAGGCATCAGCCACCACACCGAGCACTGGATTGTTGATGCGCTGCGAGCGGCGGGTGCTCTCACCCTGTCCCTGGTGGCGGTGGTGGAGAATCAGGTGGTGGGCCATATCGCCTTTTCCCCGGTGACGATATCGGACAGCAGCGAGGGCTGGTGCGGACTGGGGCCACTTTCGGTGCTGCCACCCTACCAAAACCAGGGCATTGGCCAAGCCTTGGTACGGTTGGGGCTCTCACGGTTACGGCATCTCAACGCTCAAGGGTGCTGCGTGGTGGGTCATCCCGCCTATTACCCCCGGTTTGGGTTTCAGCCGTCCCCAACCCTCAGCCATGAAGGTGTTCCACCTGAGTTCTTCTTTGTGCTGTCCTGGGGTGGTCAAACTCCCCAGGGCACCGTCACCTTCCACAGCGGCTTTGAGATAGATCACGATCCGGCTGAATCAGCCTAAAAACGGGCTATTCTCTGGGTGGCAGATGCTATAACGACGTGAGCAGGCAAGGGGCTTAAGCCTCTGGTTGTGCCGCAAGTTCTCGGCAGGGACGGTACCTGGATGCGGCCTATGGGGCAACCTTTGTCTCCCTTGCCCCTAAAATCCCTGAATCCCTTAATTCTCGATGGATAGGAGCGGGCAGCGGGAACCTATCCGTGGCGGGGTAGCTGCTCTAATGGAATATGCCTAACCCAAGGGCACCTCGATTAATTGCCATATTGCGAACCTGAAAAGCCTGAAACCACTGAAATCCCGTAGCCACTCCCACGAA
>JALQST010000319.1 GCA_023264315.1 Nodosilinea sp. BSH.14 | reverse complement strand
GGGCTGGGAATCAGCAGCGGGCTTTGGGTGGCTAGGGGCAGGAAGCCGGGGGGAAGCCGTCCCTCCAGCAGCGCCATCAGATGAGGCTCGCAGGCATCTACGTTGAGGCCCTGTTGCTTCAGCAGATGGAGAATGGCGCTGAGGGGCAGGGGCTGGTCGGCGCAGGTGCGCAGCAGTTCCATCAGCAGGACCATATCGCTGTACTGGTGGCGATGGAGATCAATCACATGGGGATAGCGGGCTAGGTTCACCAAACCGTAGGCGACGCGGCTGCAACTGGGGGGGCGATCGCTGTGGTAGGTATCCTGCACGATGGTGGCGTTGGGGAATTTCTGCCGTAGCCAGCGGGCCATCTTCGGAAACGACGCACTGCCTCCGGTGCAAATCACCTGGTGTACCCCCTGACTGGCCATGCCCACCGCGCTTAGCAGGCGGTTGAGGTGGCCATTGATACGCTGGATGTAGGGCAGGATGATCCGATCTTCCAAATCCTTGCTGCGCACCACCCAGCGTTGATCCGCCAGTTCTAGCTCGAACTGGGACTGGTGCTGAAGGATGATCTTGAGGTCGCGGGCCGCATCCAAAACACTTTGGCCCAAGGGGGAGGACTCCAACCGCTGCCAAAGGCGTTGACGACGGTCCAAATCCGGTTCGCCAGGACGGGGTAGATCCAGATCATCGAGGCGCAGGTCGGCCCAGTGGGCACTCTCCTGTTCCGGCACCTCCGCCTGCCATCCCCAGCCATTGACCCCTGGGGAACGATCCGCCGTGGCTTGGCGCGGTTGCCGCCGATCTGCCGGGTGCAGCAGTTGGCAGACAATATCAAGGTCAATGGCATCCCCGGCATAGGTGAGGGAATGGAGGGTGAAGTCCTCGTAGCGGAGGTGGGTTAGGGGTTCCGGGATGTTCACCAGTCCCACCTCGGTGACGGTGGCCCCCGCCGAAATCACCACCGTGCCCCCCGTCCACTGACAGGCGTAGAGGGTTTGCTGCTGGATGGGTTGGCTTTGGCCATGGGGCATGGGCGTGGCGGGATCAGGCAGGCCCGATAACACCGCTGCAATGGCGTCCTCGATGAAGTACACGTCATCGGCGCTGACCACCAACCCGGCCCCCAGCACCGCCTCCCGCAGGTTAAAGGTGTAGGTGTCGGGCCAATTGGCGGGATAGCTAACCACCACCCCCGCAAGCTGGCCAAGGGCTTGGGCAATGGCGTCGGCCTTCAGCCCCACTGCCCCCAGACTAAAGGGAGCCTCTTCCTGAATCGCCTGGGGTAGGGTAGCCAAAAGCCCTTGGACACTGTCTTGAAAGGCCTTCAGGGGAAGCTGAACCGCCGTTGACCACTGAATATGGGGCTGGGAATTGGCCCCCACTCCGAGGGGAATTCCCATGCGCAAAAACGGCTTGAGATTTTTGATCAACACCGTGCTGTCATCAGGATCGCCCTCACTCCATGTCACCGTTAGGGCCGACGACCCCACGGACTGGACGTGGTAATCCCCGCTAGCCGCCACCCGCACCAGGCCCAGGGTCGGCAGTCGGAAGAATTTAACGGCGATGGCCCTAGAAACGCTGTTATCCACCCAATAGAGGGGATGCACCTGGCCACTCCGGCGCTCCATCAGCACCGCCGAGAGCCCCGTGGTTCCCAAATCAAGCCCCAAAAACCAGAGAGCCTCGGGCTCCTGTGGGCTAAGCATCGGTGGCGCAGGCGGTTCGGGCTGATCAGGTAGAGACGATTCCGCTAGCAGCGCCGCTAGGTCAGCCATATCGTCCTCCCGCAGAGTGGTGGCCTCGCTGGAGACCTCTGACGGGGCCGCCATCGCTGGAGCCGCCACCGCTGGGGGCGTAGGAACTGGGGGCGCAGGAACCGCAGGCATACCTCGGTTCTCAGTCTCCTCCGTAGCTACGCGATTCGCGATATCCCCTGTCAAGCCAGCAATGCGACGTTGGTCTAGGGAAGCCAGAATGCTGTCGAGACTCATTTCCCGCTGCCAGTCCATTTCCCCAGGCACTTCGGCCTCCGGTGTAGACGTTGGCAGCACGGAGGTTGGTTCTGGGATGGGTTCTGGGATGGGTTCCGAGGTTGAGGTGGGATCAAGGCTGAGGTCAAGATCATCAAGGGTGACAGAAAACTGGGCCGGGGGCGTATCCGGTGTATCCCCCGCAGAACCACCAAAGCCTCCAAACACGCCTTCCGCCGTCACCACCGCCGCTTCTGGATCTGCCTCAGGAAACTGGGCATCCAGGCGCAAATCCCCCAGCAGGCTATCGAGGGAGATGAACGGATCCGTTTCACTGGGGCTAGGTTCTAGGGCCGGAGCAAAGGGCGGGGCGGGGACGTCGCCCAAACCCTCAAACCCGAGGTCAGCCCCAGGCGGGTTGGCCTCCGACGGAGCAGGCTCGGTGGCAAAGAGCTCTAGGGCTTCCAACGTCAGATCAGTATCCGATGGGGTCGGCTCGACTGGCCCGAGACCGAGGTCTAAATCCGACAGGATGAGGGAGAGGCCATCGGCGGTATTGAGTCCCGGATCCATGGGTGGACGCGCCGGGGGGCTGGGGGGATCGGGAACCAGCCGGAGGCCGCCATCGCCGAATAAATCCAACCCTAGGGCGCTATCATCGGCCCCCTTCGTGGGGAGATCCTCCCCATCGGCACGGCCCCCGTCCGGCTCACCAAAGAGATCCGCAGCGGTGGCCCCAAAGGACATCGCGTCTATCGTATCTAGGCCACGCCCCTGGTCGTCTGGGCCAAGGGCATCTGGGCCAAGGTTACCAAACATATCCTCTGCGGTGGCCTCCGCTAGGGGAGGTTCGGGGATGGCATCCGCCGCTGGGCCAAAGTCGCCAAACACATCCTCCGCAAACACATCTTCCGCTGTAGGGCCGAGGGTGTCGGCGTCCTCGGGGGGGGAAGGCACCGCTGTATCGGGGGTGAATTCCGTGGCAAAGTCGCCAAAGACGGCCTCGGCAATCACGCCGGGGGTGTCCAAAGGGGGCTCTGGGGCAGCGGTGGACTCCCCAAAGAAATCGATACTCTCTAATGCCGTGTCCCCTGATGTCGCGTCCCCTAACGCTAAGGTCTCCGTGGCGCTAGCGGACGCTGCCCCACCGTTCAACCGGGCCTCCACAGTGGGGGATTGATCATCGGTGGCCACCCGCTCTTCTCCGACCTGTTGCCGCCATTGCTCGACCCGTGTTGCCCAGTCGATCACCTCTTCCTCAGGCGCTGGGGCGGCGAGGGAAGCCGGGAGACTTTCATCCGTTTGGTTGGTTGCGGAGGGCGGCATAGTTTCCAGTCGGGCCAAGTCTTCGGACAGGGCGCTCACCATCTCGGGTTCGAGGGACAAATCGTAGTGATCGGCCCGGGGGGTTTTGCCATCGGCCAGCAAATCCTCGTCCTCCGGAGCCTGAATTTGCTGGCTGGGATTGAGCAGAATATCCAGGGCGTCCAGTTCCGTGGAGGCCCCTGACCCATCGGGCAGCAGTTCATCCAGGGTGGTAATGGTGGTGACATCGGGGGCCGGACTGGAGGCCGCCACCCGTGGGGAACGACCGCTGCCCTCCACCAAGCGAACGAGGCTATCGGCGGGGGGGGCAACCGCGATAGCCTCAGCCTCCCCCAGGGTCTCGTTGAGGGGTGGGTCATCGCTGGGGGTGTCGTCCCTCACCAGGGCACCCCAGTCTTGGGGGGCGGCCTCGCTATCGTTGTCCCAGGCTTCCATGGGTTCCAGGATTGCCGGGGTGGTTTCAG
>JALQST010000318.1 GCA_023264315.1 Nodosilinea sp. BSH.14 | reverse complement strand
GGCAGGTGCTATGAAGCAGAAACCTAGATCGCGAGGTTTAGGAATCACCGTGGGTTTACCCCGGTGAGGATGTCAACGCCTAACCTATGCGGCGGGAACAGCCGCCTGGGCGGTGAGACCAACGGCTTCAGCGTATTTCAGATAGGTGTCAACGGAGGCGATCACCACACGGGCTTCAATGGCCAGCAGTTCGATGCCCACCAGAGAAACGCGAACCCATGCATCAACCACGATCCCTTTGTCCAGGATGCGATCAACAACTTCAGCCAAGCTAGAGGAAGAGTTTACTTTTTCAACAGCCATGGTTTGAACCCTTAAACAATGAAGTGTGTTCAGTGAAATGAATACGGACGGCAATGCGCCCATGGGTGCGCCCGTTGGCTAGGACCAGGCAAAGTCAGCGGGCTATCTGTGAGGGAGATTAACCCTTCAGATTTGAAGTGTGCCCACTTGCGCCATCGGACTCACACCCTCAGCACAATAGTTTATTTATCGTTACCTAACGACTGAATCAATCGATGCGGAAAGCCCCCACGGGCGAAATGTGTTCGGTTCACGCCCCTCCTGGGTAACATAGGGGCTTGAGTGATGTGAGATGCACGACGCTATGGATTTCCCCACCATTGACCATCTGTTGAATGCCCTCAAAGCGGCTGACCCTGAGCACCGGGAGGCGGCTACCGATGAGCTCTGGCAACTGTGGTTTCATCAAAAGGGGGCACAGGGATTTCAAGACCTCCGGCAAAGCCAATCCCTCATGGATAAGGGCTATTTCACGGATGCCGAGGCGTTGCTCTCCCAGGTGATTGCCGATCTGCCAGACTTTGCGGAGGCTTGGAATCGTCGAGCAGTCCTCTACTACATGCAAGACCGCTACCTGGAAGCCATGGCCGATTGCCAGCGGGTGATTGAACTCATTCCCTACCACTTCGGTGCCCTGCATGGGTTAGGGCTGTGCCATGCGGCCCTGGGCCAATACTCCCAAGCGATCCAAGCTTTTCGCCAAGCTCTAGCGGTACAGCCCTACGCCATCACCAACCAGCGCCTGTTGCTGGAATGTACGGCCCGACTGAGCTAGGTCGCCATCTCTTGGATCTTCCACAACTCCACCGACTTCTCCAACAGCCCCCTCGCCATCTGGGTGTATTGCCCGAATGGTCGGGGATACGTCCGCGTTTTCAGATCCAGTGGGTGGAGGAGACCACCTCCACCAACCAAGCCTTGATGGCCCAGATGACCCAGGGGGCCGCAGCGGGAACGGTGTTCATCGCCGCGACTCAGCGGGCCGGACGAGGTCAGTGGGGGCGGCTGTGGCAGTCTCCGCCGGGGGGGCTATATCTCTCCCTGGGTTTGCGACCTGAGATCACCGCGCCCTACAGTCTATATTTAACCCTGGCCAGTGCTTGGGGCTTGGCCACCAGTTTTGAGAATTTGGGTTTCCCCGTCCAGGTAAAATGGCCCAATGATTTGGTGGTCGGAGGACGCAAACTGGGGGGGATTTTGGTAGATACCCGGGTGCAGGGCGAGCGGGTACAGGCGGCGGTGGTGGGGTTGGGGCTGAATGTTGACAACCCCGTGCCACCTACGGGTATCGCCTTAAGGGATGGGCACAACCACTCGGAAACACACCCTACCCCCCTGAATACCCTGGAGGGTGTAGCGGCGGTGGCGCTCTACGGTCTGATGCAGGGCTACAGCGCTTGGCAAAGCCTAGGAAACTCCGCCTTTCTAGGCCACTACCAACGGCGAATGGCCCATCTGGGACAGACAGTGGTCGTCAACCAGCAGGTGGCCACCATCGTGGGGATTGCCCCCTCCGGAAACCTATTGGTACGGATGGCGTTGGAGGCGGATGGTGCGCCCGCAAGTGTGGAGGTTCAACCCGGTGAAGTCACTTTAGGCTACAATGCGTAGCGGTTGATGGATGGTAAATTTTAGCGATCAATCCGTGCCCATTCCTCGAGACTCTCGCTGCCATTCAACCAGACCTCTCCCCTTCACCTAAGCCAATCCATGCAACCCCCGGTTCCCCCACCCCCCGCAGCCGCCATTGTTGTCCCTGAGACGGCGGCGGTCATGACGATGGCCGAGAGTTTGCTCCAGGCGGCCCCCAGTACCCCGGCGACGACCTCTGCTCCTAGTCCTAGCTCTGACCTGCCCAGTGCGGCGGATCTGGTCGTGCCTGGAAGTGTTGCTGCCGATGACTCGGTGCCAGCGGGCTATAACAGCGTTTTTATCGATCCCACCACCTACGATGTGGGGGCCACGGCGGCTCCTGCGGCCCCTAGCGTGGTGTTCTCAGACCGATCTACAGGGTGCCAGATGACGGTCTCAGGGGGGCGACCCGTTTCCACCTGTGGCGGCCATACGGGGCCAGTGCTGGGATCTGGAATCGCCACGACGACTAGCGGAGCCCTCACCACAACGGATCGGTCTCTTGTGGGTGGGTCGCGGTTGCCCAGTGGGCCAGTGACCGTGAGCCCCCGTGGAGTGAGCCTTGGCAGCACGGTGATCAGCCGCGCCGCCCTGAATGAACACATTCGGCCCTTAAATATTCTGCGTCGGGGCAATGAGCTGTTTGTCTTCCCGCTGTCTATCCCGGCCCCCATTTCCTCGGTGTTCGGCTGGCGAATGCACCCTGTCCACCAATCCTGGCGGTTTCACTCGGGTACCGACCTTGCGGCTCCCATGGGCACTCCCGTCCTCGCGACCCAGGCCGGACGAGTGGCCGTGGCGGATTTCCTAGGAGGGTATGGCCTCACGGTTATTCTGCGCCACGGAGATGGCAACTTGGAATCTCGCTACGCCCACCTTTCCCAGGTGGCGGTGCGATCTGGCGAGTGGATTGATCAAGGTGAGGTGCTTGGTCTGGTGGGCAGTACAGGAACCTCCACCGGCCCCCACCTACATTTTGAGGTGCGCCAATTGACCGGGGAAGGCTGGGTCGCTATGGATCCCAGTGAGGTTTTGGAATACGGCATTGCCAACCTGATGAACCTCATCACTAATCCCATGGCCGCCCTGGGGCCATCCCCTGAGGCCGAGGCGGAAGCCCAAGACACTCCGGTAGATTATCCCTACCGTCCAGCTCAGCCCAACGCGAGCTAGGTGGCCCTTGCCCGGTGTGTCATGCTTTTTAGCCAGCGCTATCCCGTTCGGTTTCGCGATACTGATGCAGCGGGCGTGGTTTACTTTGCCCACGGTCTCGCTCTGTGCCATGCCGCCTACGAGGATTCCCTCCAGGCGGCTGGCCTAGACCTACCGGTGTGCTTCAGCCCTGCGGCTCCCTTGGCCTACCCCATTATCCATACCACCATGGACTATCACCGCCCCCTCCATTGCGGCGACTGGGTGGTCATTACGCTGCACCCGCGACAACGGGATGAGTCCAGCTTTGAGATCGTCTATCACCTATCCCTAGAGACTTCCCCTCCCCGCGCTGTCGCTGATGCCCTGACCCGCCACGTCTGCATCGATTCCCGGACCCGTCGTCGCCATCCCCTCCCCGCCGAGATACAACACTGGCTCCAGAGGTGGGAAGCCCCTGGGGAAAGCGAGACCTAGTCAGTGAGGCCCCATCAACGGGTCATGCTGGATCGAGGATGGTCTCGGTGATGGGCTCAATTACAGGCTTGATTAATCGTGGATAGAGCCGTCGGGCATGATGGCTCCGGTGAGGATGGTGCCCGTGAGCTTGACCATGGTGCGTCCGCCCACGGCCACTTTAGCTCCGCTGAGGTCGGCTCCGCTGAGG
>JALQST010000317.1 GCA_023264315.1 Nodosilinea sp. BSH.14 | reverse complement strand
GGGCAAGGTGGTGGTGGAAGGTGAGGGCGACGGCGTCAGTCAGTCCTTGTACTTCAATGGCCTGGTGCTCGATGTACAAGACCTCCAGGGCGACTTCAGTGCTGGCAAACTCACGGCCCAGGGCCAGCTCAAGGTGCTACCCTCCATCCATGACTTGGCCCCAGGTGTCGTTGGCCCCAACCCCTTGGCCACCGGCGTGGAGAACACCGAGGCCCCGGTGGATGACCGCTTCCGCCTCAACCTCAGCAACATTGCCCTAGATTTGCGCAATGCCGCCGGAACCTACCAAGGCCAGTTAAACGGCGAGGTGATGGTCGGTGGCAGTCTCTACCTGCTACAGCCCATTATTTCCGGCAACCTACGCCTCTCCAACGGGATTCTGACCCTGCCCGAGTCCCAGGATGCTGCTACCCTGGTGGGCGGTGGCTTTCGTGCGTCTAGCCCCACGGTGTACCAGCTCGTGCCCCCGGCGATGGAGGACTTTTCCATCACCCTAGGGGATAACGTGCGTCTCGCCATTCCCGGCATTGTGGATGTGCGTGCCCAGGGAGACCTGAACCTGGTGGGCACCTTCCCCGAGATCCGCCCCGATGGCCGAATCACCCTGCCCTCAGGCCGGATCAATCTACTCACCACCGAATTTCGCCTGACGGGCAACGACAACTACGCCGAATTTAGCGCCAGCGATGAAACCATCGATCCCCTACTGGTAGCCAGCCTCTCGGCGGCGGTGTCCGATACCCTAGGCAACACCACCAACCTCACAGCAGCCACCCCCTTTCCCCGAAATGAGGTTCTAGACTCCCCCATCAGCCAGCTCGGCCTCACCCAAAACGGCGTGCAAACCATCCGGATTCGCGCCAATGTAAACGGTCGGGCCAGCCGCGTCATCCAGCTTCAGGGGGTGGAACTGTCCAGTACGCCCCCCCGCAGCGAAGGGGAAATTATTAGCCTGATCAGCAATGAATTTCTCACCGCCCTAGAATCCACCCTGGGCAGTGTTGCCGGTACCGGCGACAATTTCCTGGGACTTCTGAACTTCGCGGGATCGGCCATCCTCAACCGCATCCAAAACCTAATTGGCACGGGCATCGACAACACCGAACTTCGGCTCTACTCCGCTTCGCCCCCCGGGTCGCAGCAGGTGGATGTGGGCGGTGAGGTGAGCTTTAACCTGTCCCCCAGTGTGGCTGTGTCGGTGCAGAAGGTGTTCACCAACATCACCCCCGCCCTGTTTGGGGTGCGCTACCGCATGACCGAACAAATCACCGTGCGGGCCATCACCAGCTACGAACAATTTAACGAAAACACCGGGGCCATCGTGGAATTCCGGTTCTAGCCCTCTCCCTGTGGCCAAGAAAGCTTAAAAGTAAAAGCTTAAAAATAATCGTAGTCGTTGATGGGATTGGCGGGGTCGGGGGCAAAGGCCAGCCACAGGGGAAACTGAAGCAGGGCAAGGCTAATCACCGCTTCTGCCTCATCCACCACAATCAGCGGCAGGCCCCCTTCGGCCCGAATCCGATCCGCACGTTGGGCCAGGGGTTCTGGGGCGTCAAACAGCATCAGCCCTTGGCCCGTGCCAAAATCGCCCCGCGACACCCCCAGGCAATCCTGTAAGCCGCGTCGCCATTCCCCCAGGCGTTCGGGGCTGTTGGAGAGGACCAGGGTTCGCAGCCGTCCGCCGTAGAGGGCATGGAGGATGGAAATGGCCGCTGAGGCCACTAGCACATTCTGTAAACGGCTGCCCATGCTTTTGACGGCTCCCCGCCCGCCCTGGGCAAAGAACCAGTTCGATACCCGCTCGGCGTGGATGGGCTCGAAGGTGCGCCGCAGTTGCCACACGGGGCCGTAGTAATCGGGCCGCATCCGGTACTGATCCAACAGGCTCCGAACTCGGTCGGTCTGGTCTTGGAAGGCGGGGGGAGCAAACCCCAGGGCGGAGGAGGCCTCCGGGGCGGGCTGATCGGGGGCCGGGGGGCGCGGGCGACGACCCGTACCCGCCTGAATCATCTCCGGTTCCCGCGTGGGGGTAGCGGCGGGGGCCAGGTTCAACTGATCGGCGGCGGTGGCCAAATCCTGCAAACTGCCCACCAGGTAATCTTTAAAGCCCTGCACCCGCACCGCCAAATCCTGGGAGGCCCCGGCAAAGGTGGTACGCATTTCCGCCTGGATGCGCTCCTGGCGACGCTCCAGCTTTTCAATCTCCAGTTGCAGGGTACGCTTGCGTTGTTCGAGATCGGCAGTGCCCTGCGCCACCATGCGGCTGATGTCGCTCTGGATTTTCTTGAACTGATCCTGGGTGAGGCGGTTGTAGGTGGCTTGCAGATCCGCAATGCTGCGCTTCAGGTCGGCCTCCTGCTGCTTGAGGCCATCCATGCGGCTGCTCCAGTCTGACCGAAAGCCCTCAGGCCGAGACCCCTCGGATCGCAACCCGGAGAAATCCACTGAGCTAGCCCCCTGGCCCTCGCCGCTGGGGCTGCCTTCTATAGGTGGAACTGATGGGGAAAACTCGTCGGGAATCATGGGGTTTCTTGCCTGGGGGAACAGTGGGTTTCTAGGGCCGTTCTAAGCTGACTTGGGCTGAAGATAATCGGCAAAAAGTGAATACTTTTCACCTCCCGAAAGTAAAACAAAATGGGCACCGGCGACCAGAAAATTTCCCAATGTTCCCACTCGGCGTAGGGAAACTGGCGAATTTGCTGGTCTCCTCGGTAAATGTCGAGGGCGGTTTCGGTGAAGTGGAGCCGTAGGGTAATGGCCTGGATCAGCAAAAACACACCAAACAAGGCGACTCCGCCGCCCAGCCATGGGTTCACCACTGCCAGCGGGATGGCCAGCCCCACCAGGGCAAGGGGAATCCGATAGCTGGGGGCCAGTTCAGTCACGGCGGCAGCCGGGGGGGTGGTCGTGGAAGACAGGGGCATAGCCAAAGAAACGCAACGACAACGGCCTTTTTAGTATACAGACCCACCCAACGGGATCTCTGTCGGATGTTCTAGGCCGCTAGTGCCGTGTCAAGACTGGGAAGTAGGGCTTCGACAGACTCAGCCCGAACGTGTCGTTTATGGTCGTTCTGATCGGTGAGCCTATCTGTGAGCCTGTCGCACAGTCGAAGGGCTTTAAGGATATCTGCAACCCTAAACGTTAACCCTGACAAACCGCTAGTTCTAGGCCATGAGATCTATACCCCTAGCGCTCGCTCCATGGCACTCGATCCCTAGCGTTCGATCTATGCCGCTCGATAGAGATCTGGCCAAAAGGGTTGACGACATTGTAACGCTGCGTTACCAATGACACCAGACCCCCTCCACGACGGCAACCGCCCTCGAACTGGGGTTTGTGGCACGGCTGGGGCCATTCCCACCCCGTGCATGACGTTATTTTGAGGCCGCCCGGTGATGATTGGAGCAAACTACCTGGGCCTAAATCAATGCGAATTTCGGGTATGGGCACCCCAACGGCAGCGGGTCGCCCTTCGGATTCTAGAGGAGCCAGGGCGAACGGTGCCCCTCCAGGCGGAACCCGGAGGCTATTGGGCCTCGGTGGTAGAAGGGGTTTCCCCGGGAACGCTGTATCAGGTGGTTTTGGATGACGACCTGGTGCGCCCTGACCCCGCCTCCCGTTGCCAGCCCCAGGGGGTGCATGGGCCGTCCCAGGTGGTGGATGCCCAGGCCTATTCCTGGCAAGATAGCGATTGGCGCGGCCTTCCCCTCGGGCAATGGGTTCTGTACGAGATCCATGTGGGCACCTTTACCCCC
>JALQST010000316.1 GCA_023264315.1 Nodosilinea sp. BSH.14 | reverse complement strand
TTCGGCGATGATCATCAGGGGTTTGCCAGAACGGGCCACCTGCTCTAGCACGGGCACCAGGTCTTGCACCAGGGTGATTTTCTTGTCGGTCAGCAGGATGTAGGGGTCTTCCAGCACCGCTTCCATCCGCTCGGTGTCGGTGACGAAGTAGGGGGAGAGGTAGCCCTTGTCGAAGCGCATCCCTTCCGTAACCTCCAGTTCGGTGGTCATGGACTTGCCTTCTTCCAGGGAGATCACGCCCTCGCGGCCCACCTTATCCATGGCGTCGGCGATCATTTGGCCCACTTCGTCATCGTTCCCGGCGGAGATGGCCCCCACCTGGGCGATGGACTTGGAGTCTTCCACAGGGCGGGCGTGCTCGGCAATGCGATCCACCAGGTAGGCGGTGGCCTTGTCGATGCCGCGCTTGAGGGAAATGGCGTTGGCCCCAGCGGCCACGTTGCGCAGACCTTCCTTCACAATGGCGTGGCCCAGCACAGTGGCGGTGGTGGTGCCATCCCCAGCAGCGTCGTTGGTCTTAGACGCAGCCTGACGCAGCAGGGAAACGGCGGTATTTTCGATGTGATCTTCTAGCTCAATTTCCTTGGCAATGGTGATGCCGTCATTGATGATTTGGGGTGCGCCAAACTTCTTCTCTAGCACCACATTGCGACCTTTGGGGCCAAGGGTAACGGCCACAGCCTCGGCCAGCCTATCAAAACCGCGCTCTAGGGCACGACGGGCATCTTCGTTGTAGGTGATGGTTTTAGCCATAGAAAAACTATCCTCCCAACAAGGTGAATTTGTTGAAACTAACTGCGTTTGGTTGAAGAAATGAAATTAGCCCAGGGCGGCGAGGATGTCGGACTCGCGCAGGAGCACGTAGTCGTCGCTGCCAAGTTTGATGTCGGTGCCCGCGTACTTGGAGTAGAGCACCTTGTCGCCCACCTTCACTTCGATGGCTTGGTAGCTGCCGTCATCATTGTGCTTGCCGGGGCCAACTTGGATGACTTCACCAACCTGGGGCTTTTCCTTGGCGGTGTCGGGCAGCAAAATGCCCCCAGCGGTCTTTTCTTCAGCTTCGCTCACCTTCACCAGGATGCGATCTCCCAGGGGCTTTACGGTGGATGCATTTAGGGTAACTGCGGCCATAACATTCCTCCATTCACTAACGACATAGAAGGCTGGAAATTCGCGGTTCCCAAGGGCCAGACTGCAACGGTAGCGTACAGGTCTATGCCCCTGAACGGTCGGATTTCCTGGGAGAGTGCCCTGTGTCTTAGCACTCTCACCACCTGAGTGCTAATTTATCCGGCCATCCCAGCTTCGACAATTCTTTACTAGGTGTGGTTTGCCGAACTTTAGCCCACAGAATTACGGTGGACAACCGTGCGCCAAGGGGGGTGCTCCACATCACCCCGAGGTTAGGGCTGGGCCAACCAGTCCATCACCTGATGGCCCAATCGCACGTTGTTGAGGCGGTCGATTTCGCGAATGCCCGTGGGGCTGGTGACATTGACCTCCGTGAGGTAGCCGCCGATGATGTCGATGCCGACGAAGTAGAGGCCATCCCGTTGCAGGGTGGGAGCCAGTTGGCGGCAGATGTCCCGCTCTCGGTCGGTGATATCCACCTGGGCGACCCGACCGCCGACGGCCATGTTGCCGCGAAAGTCGCTACCCGTGGGGATACGGTTGACGGCCCCAATGGGTTCGCCATTGAGCAGAATGATGCGCTTATCGCCCTCTTTCGCCGCAGGCAGGTAGGTTTGAATCATCACGGGTTCTTGGCCCTGGCGGGTGCTGATTTCTACCATGGAGTTGAGGTTGCGATCCCCCGTTTGCAGGAACAAAATACCCTCCCCTGCCTTGCCGCCCAGGGGCTTCAGCACCGCCGAACCCCAGCGTTCTACGGTTTCGCGAATCACCGCCTTATTTTGGCTGACGATGGTTTCGGGGATGGCCTCGGCAAATTGCAGGGCATACATCTTTTCGTTAGCAGCCCGGATGCCCTTGGGTGAGTTGATCACGCGGGTTTTGGCCGGGTCGATGTAGTCCAAAAGGTAGGTGGCGTAGAGGTAGGGCACCGTCACGGGCGGATCCGTCCGCATGAACACCACGTCCATGTCCTCCAGGGGGCGCTGCTCCACCTCGTCCACTTCGTACCACGGCTCCTCGGCCACCCAATGGCCATCCACCAGGCTGACGGGGGTCAGTTCCACCCGCCGCAACAGCCCGTAGGCCTTGCCGCCCACCACGCTGAGGAAGGGCGCTTCGGTGATCCAAACCTGGTGCCCCTTTTCCTGGGCCGCTTCCATCAGGGCGATGCTGGTGTCGTGGCCGGGGTCAAGGCGTTCGATGGGGTCGATAATAAAGGCGATGTTCACAGGGTCGGTTCCTTCAGGGATCAAGTTTCTGCTTCTCCAGATCCTATGCCTTAAAATGTCACAGGGACAAATGTTCCAAGGCTCTTCGCCCTCACCCCTGCCCCTCTCCCTGGAGGAGAGGGGTTCTGAATCTGGCTCCCCTTCTCCCTGGTGAGAAGGGGTTGGGGGATGAGGGCTTAGGTAGCTACGTACTGAGTTGGCATACTCCTAGGCCGTAAACCGTTATCAAGAGAACCAGGCAACACAACATGACACAGGCGGGACACGACATCCTCGTGGTGGGCGGGGGCATTATGGGGCTGGCTATGGCCCTAGAACTGCACCAGCAGGGGGCCAGTGTGGCCATCCTCAGCCGCGATTTTGCCGCCGCCGCCAGCCATGCCGCCGCTGGAATGCTGGCCCCCCGCGCCGAGGGCATTCCCCCCGGCCCCATGCTGGATCTGTGCTTGGCCAGCTTGGAACGCTATCCCGACTGGGTAGCCAAAATCGAAGCCCTCACCGGGCAATCCGTCGGCTACTGGCCCAGCGGCATTTTGGCTCCGCGATTCCAAGCGCCTGACGCATCGAGTCAGCCAGCGGATCAGCGTTCCCAGGAGAATCAGGCTGTCCAGGAATCCACCCAAGGGCAATGGTTAACCGCCGAAGCCCTCGCCCACTATCAGCCCGGACTAGGCGCTGGGGTAAAGGGTGCCTTTTGGTATCCCGAAGATGGCCAGGTGAATAACCAAGCGTTGGTGAAAGCCCTCCGTACCGCCGTCCTAGACCTGGGCGTCACCCTTCACGAAGGCGTAGGGGCTACGGCTCTACGGCAGTCCCAAGGCCGCATCGAGCGCGTCTGCACCGCCCAGGCTGGCGACTTCCAGGCCGATCACATTGTCCTCGCCGCCGGAGCCTGGAGCCACGACCTGCTGCCCGTGCCCGTCTTCCCCAAAAAGGGCGAGATGGCCAGTTTGCGGGTTTCCCCCGCCCTCGGCACCGTGCAGCCCCTGCAACGGGTGCTGTTTGGGGAAAACATCTACATCGTGCCCCGCCAGGATGGCCGCATCGTGTTGGGGGCCACCAGCCAGGAAGTTGGCTTTGCCCCCGGTAACACCGCCGCCGGAGTCAACCAGCTTTTGGCCAACGCCATCGCCCTGCTGCCCTGGCTGGCCGATTGCACCCTCGAACAAACCTGGTGGGGCTACCGACCCGCCACCCCCGACGAAAGGCCCATCCTCGGCCCTGGCCCCGCCGCCAACCTCACCCTCGCCACCGGGCACTACCGCAACGGCATCCTCCTCGCCCCCATCACCGCCCACCTGATCAGCGAAACCCTCGCCAGACGCACCCCCGCCCTCCTGCCCCCCTTCTCCTACCAGCGGTTTAACCGCCCCCCGAATCCTGACGCTTTGGGGACGGGGAAAC
>JALQST010000315.1 GCA_023264315.1 Nodosilinea sp. BSH.14 | reverse complement strand
AAAGCCCTATGGGCCATCGTGGCCTTACTCTGGATTCTGGCAGTTTTGGACGCCTTAGAACCAGGGCAAGGCCGCTTCAAGTTTGTGCCCAACCTACCCGCCCTAGTCGAAATCAAAACCGATGGCAGCGACCCAAACGATAGAACTGAGACTCCCCTACCACCGACATTCCGCAGGTTGACAAAAAGAATATTTGGGGTGGCTGAGGTAAGCTCAGGGCAAGCAATGGGGACGTGCCTTGAAGATAGAAAACCTGGATCATTTGGGGTTGGTAGCGGCCATCGTCGATGAGATCGGCCTGGTCGAGTTAACGGACGAGCTTCTGCCCGCACATCCGTTGAACCCCATCAGCCCGGGGCAGGTGGTGAAAGCGATGATTTTGAACGGGTTGGGGAAGGAGAACAAACGTTCACCTTAACAGGGGTAGGGTCGCACCCCCTAATTGGCCATGCCTCGGCGATTATTTCCTGTCTGTCGGGGACAGGGCTAAGGCTAAAATGTGATGAGGCTAGGGGAACCTTCCCCCTGGGCAAACCACGGTGCCCGTGAATCTTTAGGATGGATTGATCGTGATCGATTCAGCATCGATCCCATCCCTCTCGTCCCTGTAACGCGAACCCAACGGTGAGCAATCTTTAGGAGAACCCGATGACAACCTATTATTATGCTGTGGCCAGTGAGAAGTTTTTGCTTGAGGAAGAGCCCTTCGAGGAGGTCTTGAAAGAGCGTCACCGCTACTACCAAGAGCAAGAACAGGCGGTTGACTTTTGGCTCGTCAAAACTCCAGCCTTTCTGGATGCGCCGGAGATGGCGGAGGTGAAGTCCTGTTGCCCTCAGCCCGCCGTAGCGGTGGTTTCTACCAACAAAACCTTCATCACCTGGCTCAAACTGCGCCTAGAATACGTGGCCACCGGCGAATTTGACGCCCCCTCGGCCACCATCCCCGATGCCCTGGCTTCGGCGGCGGCGATCTCGGCCTAGGTATCCCCAGGGCTCAAGGTTGGTTTCCCGACCTTGGCCCCTGGCCCCCTCGTCCTCTGGTATCGTTCCATCACAGGTTATGATACACCTGCGGCCAAAAACGTTACAGCCTCGCGAATCTGCGGTTGAAATGGGCGGGTTTGGGCTAGAATCGCTGGCAGATTGTGGGCCTTCGGGGCGCACCCCGAGCGACACCCTCTGAACGACACCCTTTGAATAAGGCAGATGCAACGGCCATGAGTAACTGGTTTGGGCTATCATCCATCACAGCCGCATTTCCTCCTTCCCTGAGGGCTGTTCAGGGCGGATTAGGGACAATCCTGGGCACGTTGATGGTGATGGGCTGGGGTGACGTGGCCCAGGCCCAGGCAACATTTCCGGTCTGTCCGCCGCCTCAAACCAATGAATATCTGCTGCTGGTGCGCGGCAATACCGAAGCCGAGCGCAACCGGGTACAAGACTTACTCCCCTCCAGCAGCACGGTGATGGTCTGCAACTACCTCAGTGATACGGTGGTGCGGGCCGGAGGGTTTACCAGCCTAGAGAATGCCAACGCCTGGGCGCAGTACATGACCGAGGTCGAAGGGCTCCAAGCCTTTGTGGCACGACCTGCCACCACGGGCACGACCCCTCCCCCCAGCGCGACCACACCACCGCCTGCCACGGGGAATTTCCCTGTGCCGCCGAGCCCCGATCCAACCCCCACGGTCACGCCACCAGCGGCGAACGTTACCCCCATTGCCTATGCCCCGCAGCCGCTCAATGACGGGTTTGCGGTGCTGGTGGACTACCAATATCAGCCGGAAACCGCCCGCGCCATCCAGCGCCAGGTGGGCCAAGCGGTGGGGCTGGCGGTCTATCGCCAGCGATCCTACCTGCTGATTGCCTACAGCCCCAACCTAGAGGGAGCCGCTACCACCCTGCAAGTGCTGGGGGGCTACGGCATCTCAGGCTTTATTGTGGATAGCCAGGAAGTGGTGATGCTAACCCCAGCCATTGCCCTAACCAACTAGGCGAGGCTGGGGGCAAAATCCAGCTTCAACCCGGACTCGCATCGCAGCTAGGTGAGTAGAGGAGCCAGGATCTAAAACCCGTAAGCCGGGGCCGCTAGCCAGGAGATAAAGACGCCCAGGATCGATCCAGCGATGACCTGGAAGGGGGTGTGGCCCAGGAGTTCCTTGAGGCGATCTTCTTTAAATTCGGGCTTTTCCTGGAAGAGTTCGTCGATGATTTGGTTGAGGACGCGGGCCTGTTTGCCAGCGGCTTGGCGCACCCCGGCGGCGTCGTACATCACAATGATGGCGAAGACACAGGTGGCGGCAAAGAAGGGACTGGCCCAGCCAACGGTTTGCCCCACGCCACAGGCCAAGGCGGTGACAAGGGCGGAGTGGGCGCTGGGCATTCCCCCGGTTTCCACCATCACTTTCAGGTTGAGCTTGCGGTGGCGCACCAGTTCAATGATGGCCTTAAGAATCTGGGCCGCAATGCAGGCCACCAAAGCCACCAGCAGCACGTAGTTATTCAGAATATCGCTAAAGTTTTCCATCGTCGGCATGGTGAATCCCTAGTAGGTGCGGGCAACAATGTAGTCGGCAATGGCGCGGAGGGGTTGGTTGGCAGGCCCAAAGCCAGCGAGGGCGGCCTTGGCTTCGTCAATCAGTTTATCCGCCTGTCGTCGCGATTCCTCCAGTCCCCACAGGCTGGGATAGGTGGCTTTTTGGGCGGCCACATCCTTGCCGATGGATTTGCCCAGGGTTTCGGCGGTAGAGGTGATATCGAGGATATCGTCCACAATTTGGAAGGCGAGGCCGATGCGCTGGGCGTAGTCCCGCAGGTTCTGCACTTGAGCGTCGGTGGCCCCGGCCAGGATGGCCCCGGAGGTGACGGAAATTTCCAGCAGCGCCGCCGTCTTGTGGTTGTGGATGTAGTTTAGGGTTTCGAGGGTGGTGTCGGGGTTGCCTTCGCTGGCCAGGTCAACGATTTGGCCCCCCACCAGCCCTTCGCCGCCCACGGCCTTGCCCAGGCCGGCAATCACCCGCAGCACCCGCTCTGGAGGGACGCCCTGGGTGGCGGTGGCCACGTGCTCAAAAGCGTAGGTGAGCAGGGCATCTCCGGCCAAGATCGCCACATCGTCGCCGTAGACCTTGTGGTTGGTCAGCCGTCCGCGCCGATAGTCATCGTTATCCATGGACGGCAAATCGTCGTGGATCAGCGACATGGTGTGGATCATCTCCAGGGCACAGGCCGTGGGCATGGCCACCGCCGAATCTCTCCCCACCAGTTCGCAGGCCGCCAAACAGAGGATGGGCCGCAGCCGCTTGCCCCCCGCCAGCAGCGAATAGCGCATGGACTCATAGAGGGTTTCGGGATACTGCATCGGCACCGCTGCATCGAGGGCGGCTTCCACCTGGGGGCGGCGTTCCTCTAAATAGGCGGATAGATCAAATGCGGTCAAGGTAGGTTCGAGGGAGTTGGCGGACACCATGGCGACAAAGAACGGCACGATACAGTAGGGCGGGACAGGGGGTGAGGATGGCAATCGGTTATCCCAGGCGGCACAGCGGCTTTTGACAACCGCCCCAGGCCGGGGCCAAAGGGTCAAAGTTGCAGGCGTTGACGATAGCTGGTGACGGTATTTTCGAGCAGCATGGCCACGGTCATGGGGCCGATGCCGCCGGGAACGGGGGTAATGGCGCTGGCGATGGGGGCCACGGCGTCGTAGTCCACATCCCCTACCAGGCGAGCCTTACCGTCGGGGCTTTCCACCCGGTTGATGCCCACATCAATCACCACGGCACCGGGTTTCACCC
>JALQST010000314.1:3551-3797 GCA_023264315.1 Nodosilinea sp. BSH.14 | reverse complement strand
AGGGGGAACAGATCAACTTAGATGGCATGTGGGAGATCACTGATCTGGGTGAAAGATCCCTGGGAGACGTATCCTCCGAGCCCAGTGCTGACGATATCGATAGCGAGTTTGCCGACCTCTTTCAGACGAAATCGGCTCCGCCCATCGCCGCCGACCAAGCGGATGATGACATGGCCAGCCTGTTTGGGGATGCCCTGGATCGCAGCTTAGGCTCGGATAGCGAGGCCTCGACCACTGACCCGGTTC
>JALQST010000314.1:0-3541 GCA_023264315.1 Nodosilinea sp. BSH.14 | reverse complement strand
ATATGGATCTATTCGATCATCCCGCTGCGGCCCGTGCGCACGCCAGTGCGGCCCCTTCCGCCCCCCAGGCCGTCCCCGATGATATGGACGAGTTTTTTGGATCGGGGGTTCCCACCCCGCAGATTATCAAGCCTGCGGCGGGGGATATGGATGACTTCTTTGCGGAAGTTGCCGTTCCCGCCACACGCCGCCCTGTTGCCGCTGCACCGCCCAAGGCTAACGTGCCAACGGCACCGCTTCCAAGCCCATCAGCGCCTCGGGTTAGCCCTGCCCCGGCGACGGCCAAGACCACCCCCGCATCCCAAGAAGCCATCCCCGCTCCGCCGCCCAAACCGGCGGATCCGGATCATCCTCCAGCCGATCCGGATCTCGATCTACTGTTTGATCAGCTCAACCCAGCCACGTCGGACGAGGCCACACCCGACGCCGCCAGGGACGAGGCCTCGTCCCTGGCGGATGACTTCGGCTTTACCCTCGAGGACTCCCAGGAACCGTCGGATCTTGAGGATTTGACCCTGGGGCTAGCGTCGATTACCCTATCGCCCGCCTCTTTAGAGGCTGACCTAACCTCGACAGAGCGGTTCGACCTCGATCTGGATTTCGATAACGACCTTGCCCTGAGTGCCACCCTGGACTTTGACCTCGATAGGGACACCTTCCCGGCCACGGAAGCGCCGGAGAATGGTCTGACCGATCCCTTTGGAGCCATTGATCTTGAGGGCTTAGACCTCGTTTCTGGTCTCCCAGAGATGACCTCAGCAGTGGTGGAGTCTGGCCCTGTCGTCCCTGAAGCCCCAGTGACTCCAGAGACTGAGGATGATTGGGCCGCTGAGTTGGACGACCTGGTGATGGAAGAGGCTCCTCCCCTGAACGAGGCCGCTAGTAATGGCGCAGCTAGTAATGGCGCAGCCCCCACCGCCTTACTCGACCTGGATGACTTCAGCGATTTAGAAGCCCTGCTGGGGGATGAAGGCCCCATCCCGTCTGCCCCGCCCACCCCTAGATCCTCCAGCCCGACCCCAGCACCCAGCACCGATGAAGACAGCTTTGACGATCTTGAGAAACTCCTGGGAGAGGCCGATCAACTGGGGGGATCCACGCCCTCGACGGGGGGTCGCCGGAGCGGCGGGGTCGCCAGTGGTCGGGCTCCCCGACGGGCAGCGGCAGCAACCGATCAAACCATGCGGGTTTCCGTCGGCCACCTAGATAACTTAAATAACCTAATGGGGGAACTGGTGGTGAACCGGAACTCCCTGGAGCAAGACCAGGAGCAGTTGCGGCAGTCCCTCGATAACCTGCTCAACCAGGTGCAGCATCTCAATAACGTGGGCCAACGGATGCGGGATTTGTACGAGCGATCTCTGCTGGAAAGTTCGCTGATGGCCAACCGTCAGGCCTTTGCCCTGGGGAACAGCCACAGCAGCGGGGGTGGGGGCAGCGGCAGTCACGCTACGGGGGCCACCTTCGACGCCCTGGAAATGGACCGCTTCACGGGCTTTCACACCCTATCCCAGGAGATGATTGAGCTGATTGTGCGGGTGCGGGAGGCCTCCTCCGACATTGAGATGACCATTGATTCGACGGATCAGATTGCCCGCCAGTTTCGCCAGGTCACCACCCAACTCCAGGAAGGGCTGAACAAGGCCCGCATGGTGCCCTTTGGCCAAACGGCGGAACGCCTGCCTAGGGCCGTGCGCGATATTTCCATCAAGTGCGGCAAGGAGGCCAAGCTGGTGGTGGAAGGCCAGGATACCCTGATCGACAAGATGATCCTGGAGCGCCTGTATGACCCGATGACGCACTTGGTCAACAACGCCATCACCCACGGCGTTGAACCCTCCGAAGAACGGTTGGCCGTTGGTAAATCCCGGGAGGGGACGATCACCGTCCGAGCCTTCTACCAGGGCAACCAAACGGTGATTTACATCGCCGACAACGGGGGCGGCATCAACCCCGCTGTAGTGAAGGCTAAGGCCATTAAGAAGGGGCTGATTACCCCCGCCGCCGCCCAATCCATGAGCGACATTGATGTCTACGATCTGCTGTTTGAACCGGGCTTTAGTACCCGCGATCAGGCTGATGACTTCTCCGGCCGGGGGGTGGGCATGGACGTGGTACGCACCGCCCTGTCCGAGATTCGCGGATCGATCACCATCGAGTCGGAGGTGGGCAAGGGCACCAGCTTCACCATTCGCCTACCCCTCACCCTCAGCATTACCCAGGCGCTGAGCTGTATCAACAACCAGGCCCGCATCGCCTTCCCCATCGACGGGGTGGAGGACATGTTTGATGTGCCCAAGGAACGGGTACAAACCGACGATCAGGGCCACAGCCGCATCCTCTGGCGCGATACCCCATTGCCCGTGCGTCCCCTCAGCGACCTGCTGAAATTCAACCGCAGCCTAGGCCGAGGCCGGGTTTATGGCGGATCCCAGGATGAGAACATGACCTCCATTGTGGTGCTGCGCAGTGCCAGTACCTTCATCGGTATCCAGGTGGATCAGATGCTCGGCCAGCAGGAAATTGTAATTAAACAATTGGAAGGCCCGGTACCCAAACCCACGGGCATTGCCGGGGCCACGGTGTTGGGGGATGGCCGCGTCATGCCCATTGCCGACGTGCTGGAACTGATCGACATGGCCACGGGTCGGGTGCGGCGGGAAGCCCCCTCTTCCCTGTGGGCACAGCCCGTGGACGAGGAACCCGTGGACGACACCACCCACACCGAGCCTACGGTGCTGATTGTGGACGACTCCATCACTGTCCGCGAACTGCTATCCATGAGCTTCAACAAGGTGGGCTACCGGGTGGAACAGGCCCGCGACGGCCAGGAAGCCTGGGAGAAACTCCGCTCGGGGCTGCCCTGCGACCTCGTCTTCTGCGATATCGAAATGCCTCGCATGGACGGACTCGAACTCCTCTCTCGCCTGCAAAAGGACGAAATCCTCAGCCACCTGCCCATCGCCATGCTGACCTCACGGGGGGCCGACCGCCACCGCCAAATGGCTGTGGATCTCGGAGCCAAGGGCTACTTTACCAAGCCCTACCTAGAGGAAATGCTGCTGGATGCGGCCCAGCGGATGCTCAAGGGCGAAAACATGATCAGCCTGAAGGAAAAAGAAGAGTAACCCCCCTTCGGCGGGTGCCCCCGATTTCCAAGAGACCATGTGCCCCTAGGGCTCAAACAGCAGCACCCGGGGGCTGGCGGCGGCATAGCGGGGAGACCGGATTGGACTGCCCCAGCCCTAGGCACTGGCCAGCATCGGGGCCGCATGGAGCAAGGTCTGAGTATAGGGATGCTGAGGGTTGGCAAAGAGTTCCTGGGTGGGGGCCAGTTCCACAATTTGCCCGCCCTGCATGACGGCAATGCGATCGCACATAAACCGCGCCACCCAAAGGTCGTGGGTGATGAACAGGTAGCTCAGGCCGAGCTCGGCCTGCAGGTCGTTGAGCAGCTCGAGGATCTGCGCCTGCACCAGCACGTCGAGCGCGGAGACCGCCTCATCGCAGATGACGACCTCGGGGTCGAGCGCCAGGGCAC
>JALQST010000313.1 GCA_023264315.1 Nodosilinea sp. BSH.14 | reverse complement strand
GATTGCCCAGGGGTTGCGCTTTGCCGAAGGCCCCGAGTCGCGCCAGCAGATTGAGAAGTTGCTCACCGATTTCACCGTGGTTAAGGCCCGCACCGCTCCCCGGTTGCCCTTGTACCGCATCGAGTCGGAAACCGAGCTGCCTCGGGTGATTCCCGTGGTAGGGCAACTGCCGCTCTCGGTGGATGACCTCAAGGCCGTCCCGGTGGCCCTGCCGGAGGAACCCTTTGGCCTGGTGCGGGCCACGGGGCCGAGTGCCTGGGCGGCGGTGCCCGGTTGGCAGGTGATTTTTCGGGCGGAAGACCCGGTGGGGCTGCTCACCCAGTCCAGCCAGTTGCCCAATATGCCCGCCGATACCCCTAGCGAAGCCGTGCTGGTGGTGGTGGATCGGGCGGATCGCACCTGGCATGAAGACAGCTATTTCCTCACCAACGAAGACGGCCAGTTGGGGCTGGTGTGGTCAGAAACACCGCTGGAGGGGGACCTTCTAGGCCGAGTGATTTTGGTGTTGCGGCCCAAACGCATTTTGGACGAAGACTATAATCGCGAACTGTGGCAGCTTGAGGAATAGCCGCGCTCGTCTGAGAAAATCACCGTCCTGCTGGCGATCCTCCAGTTCATCCTTGAGTTCAGTCCATCCAATCCATCCGTCAGCGATCCACCCTATCAACCATAGGAGCACACCATGGGCATTGAACGACGAATGTCGCGGGCGATGTTTGCCCCCACGGAAATCGTCGAACTGCGGCAGACCTGCTTTACCCCGGGACGCCTGTTTGAGCCGGGGAAATACATCGTTGGCGATCTGCCCGACATTGCTTTTGAGATGGGTTTGGTGGACAAACTGCCCCCCGTGCGCGGCAAAAGTGAGGAGATCGATCCCCATGTCTAGGGCGGGGTGATTCGTTCAGGAAAGGCCGTATGATGAAGGGCGGCGATGCCACTGTTGTCACCCTTAGCGGGCCGTTCTCTCCATGAAGATTACCTACGATCCAGAACGCGACATTTTGCAAATTGCCTTCAGTAGTGGCGATATCGACGAAACGGCCTGTCTGTCGCCCAACCTAATCCTCGACTATGACGACGACGGCCATGTGCTGGGCCTGGAAATCCGGCAGGCTTCCCAGCGCGTGGAAAGCCCGATGACCGTTTGCTTCACCGTTGGCCCCGCCAATATGGATAAGCCACCGATTTGACTGAGGGGGCGTCATTAACATATCCTCAACCAGGACGATAGGCGGCTAGGGGTGCAACCCTGCCCTCCCCAAAGGAGTAGCACAATGGCAAAATTAGCCTTTTCCAGCGGCAGGGGAAGGGATGCCACTAAGCAAGGGATTAGATCCAGAAAGGGAACTTCGAGATAGGCTACCACCTTAAGCCACGCGCCCATAGCTGGGGGACGGCTCGAAACTGCGCACCTGCTTAGCCTGGAGGTAAACGGCCTGCCCAGGCTGGAGATCGAGCTGGTGGTATTGTTCGCGGTTGATGTGGGCGGTGAGGGGGTGGCCGTTGTCTAGGGTGAGTTCGATCCGCAGCGTCCAGCCCAGATGAATGATGTGGTTTACCGTGGCCCCCAGGCTACCGCTTTGGGGCGTGGCAAAAATCTCGATATCGTGGGGGCGCAAAAAGACCTCGCCGTGGCTGGGTGCGTCGTGGTGCAGCGCCTTCCAGGTGGGGTCGGGGGAGAGCACGTTGACGGCCCCAATAAAGCTCATCACAAAGGGCGTGGCGGGGTGTTCATAGACCTCTGCCGGGGATCCAACTTGTTCGACTCGCCCATGGTTCATCACCACAATGTCGTCGGCAATTTCCATCGCCTCTTCTTGGTCGTGGGTGACAAAAACCGTGGTGACGTGCACCTCGTTGTGCAGACGCCGCAGCCAGTCCCGCAGGTCTTTGCGCACCTTGGCATCCAGCGCCCCAAAGGGTTCATCTAGCAACAACACCTGGGGCTCGATGGCCAAGGCTCTGGCTAGGGCCACCCGCTGCCGTTGCCCACCGGATAGCTGGGCCGGATAGCGATCCCCAAAGCCCGTGAGCTGCACCAGTTCCAGCAGGGTATTGACCCGATGGTTGATCCGTTCCTTGGGCCACTTTTGCAACTCTAGGGCAAAGGCAATGTTGCGCCGCACGGTCAGGTGTTTGAACAGCGCATAGTGCTGGAACACAAAGCCCACGTTGCGATCCTGCACGGTTTTGTGGGTGGCATCCTGGGCCGAAAGGTAGATACGGCCTGTATCCGGCTTCTCTAGCCCCGCAATCACCCGTAACAGGGTGGATTTTCCGGAACCCGATGGCCCCAGTAGCGCCACCAGAGAACCACTCTTCACCTCCAAGCTCACCGGATGAAGGGCCTGAAAATCCCCGAATCGCTTGGATACTTGCTCAACCTGAATACCCATGGTGTGGCCTCAAAACGTAGAAAAGAGCCTGCCCCGCGTGAGATTCCTAACCGATCCAGATAGCTTTAGCTCCACGGGGCTAACTCAGCGTAGTTTCAAAATCATGTCCATGTCAATCCAGAAAATTTTTGACATGAACTTCAAATGTTTTGAGATACAAATTTAGTCAAGTCGTGCTACAGTCTCTCCAAGGTAATCCTCGGTAATCCCATCGAGATACCGTAGTTTTTGGAGAGTGATCATGGCTAAGCCGTCTTTCCCCCTGGGGGGTCGTGTTCTGTCGCGTCGTTCGGTTGTGTTGTTTGCCGCTGGGTTGGGGATGGCGGGCGTGATTGCGGCCTGCGGTGCGCCCAGTTCCCCCAATGCCGCTTCTGACACGGGAACCTCTGCAACCTCCACCACGGGGGAAAAAGTAGAACTCACGCTGGTGTCCTACGCCGTTACCCAGGCGGCCTACGAGCAAATCATTCCGAAGTTTGCCGAGCAATGGAAAGCCCAAACGGGGCAGGAGGTTACGTTCAACCAAAGCTATGGCGGGTCGGGTTCGCAAACCCGCGCCGTGCTGGATGGCCTAGAGGCCGATGTGGTAGCCCTGGCCCTAGCGGGGGATACCAAAAAGCTGGAGGCGGGTAGCCTGATTGAACCCGGTTGGGAGAACGAAGCCCCGAACAACGCCATTGTGCATAAGTCGGTGGCGGTGCTCGTCACCCGCGAGGGCAACCCCAAAAACATCCAGGGCTGGGACGATCTTGCCCGCGACGACGTGCAAGTGGTGACGGCCAACCCCAAAACATCGGGCGGGGCAAAGTGGAATTTCCTGGGAGCCTGGGGGTTTAAAACCCAAACGGGGAGCGATGACGCCGCCGCCCTAGACTTTGTTAGCCGCATTTACCAAAACGTGCCTGTGCTACCCAAGGATGCACGGGAGTCTACCGATGTGTTTTTCACCCGTGGCCAGGGCGATGTGCTGATTAACTACGAAAACGAAGTGCTGCTAGCGGCCCAAAAGGGCGAAATTTTGCCCTACATCGTCCCCGATGTGAACATTTCCATCGACAATCCCGTGGCTGTAGTCGATGCCAACGTGGACAAACACGGCACCCGCGAAGTAGCCGAAGCCTTTGTGGAGTTTCTCTTTACGCCAGCGGCCCAGGTGGAATTTGCCAAGGTGGGCTTTCGGCCCGTGGATCCGACGGTGAGCGAGCAATTTGCCGACCAATTTCCCAAAGTTACCACCCTATTCACCATCGCCGACCTCGGTGGCTGGGACGCCATTGATCAGAAATTCTTCGCCGATGGGGCCATTTTTGACCAAATTCAAGCCAAAGTCGGCCAGTAGAGATTTTCTGTAGCCTGACTTTCTCCCCCACCACTTGGGAGATTCCCCTAAATCCCCCTTCAAAAGGGGGACT
>JALQST010000312.1 GCA_023264315.1 Nodosilinea sp. BSH.14 | reverse complement strand
TTCGATTCATGAAGGCGGCGAATTGGGCTATAGCATTTCCCACGCCTACGGGGCGGTGCTGGATAATCCCGACCTGATCGTCACCTGCGTGGCCGGGGATGGCGAGGCGGAAACCGGGCCATTGGCGACGGCATGGCACTCCAACAAGTTCATCAACCCGGCACGGGATGGGGCGGTGCTGCCGATTCTCAACCTCAACGGCTACAAAATCGCTAACCCCAGCATCCTCTCCCGCATTTCCCACGACGAACTCAACGCCCTGTTCTATGGCTATGGCTACACCCCCTACTTTGTGGAGGGCAGCGACCCCACCGAGATGCACCACACAATGGCGGCGGTGATGGAGGAGTGCGTCCTCGAAATTAAGGAAATTCAGCGCGAAGCCCGCCTCAACGGCAACCTAGAACGCCCCCGCTGGCCGATGATTGTGCTGCGGAGTCCCAAGGGCTGGACGGGGCCAAGCTACGTGGATGGCCATAAAGTAGAAGGCTGTTGGCGGGCGCACCAGGTTCCCATGGGCGGGATGCACAGCAACCCCGAACACCTGCGGGATTTGGAAGCCTGGATGCGCAGCTATGGGCCGGAGGAACTGTTCGACGAGAACGGCACCCTGCGTTCTGATATCAAGGAATTGGCCCCCGTTGGCCATCGCCGCATGAGCGCCAACCCCCACGCCAACGGCGGGTTGCTGCGTAAAGCGCTGAAAATGCCGAACTTCCGGGACTACGAAATTCCGGTGCCCCACCCCGGCAGCGTGGAGTTTGAAAACACCAAGGCCCTGGGCATCTTCATGCGCGACATCATGCGCGACAACGTCAAAAATTTCCGGCTGATGGGGCCAGATGAGACCCACTCCAACCGTCTGCACCCGGTCTACGAAGTCACCAAAAAAGCCTGGATGGCGGAGTTTTTGCCGGAGGACTTAGACGGCAGCGAACTCTCCCGCGAGGGCCGGGTGATGGAAATGCTGAGCGAACACACCCTCCAAGGCTGGCTGGAGGGCTACCTGCTGACGGGTCGTCACGGCTTCTTCCACACCTACGAAGCCTTTGCCCATGTGGTGAGTTCCATGTTCAACCAGCACGCCAAGTGGCTGGATATTTGCAAAAACCATGTGCCCTGGCGGCGGTCGGTGTCATCGCTGAATATTCTGCTGTCGTCGCTGGTGTGGCGGCAGGATCACAACGGCTTCAGCCACCAAGATCCCGGTTACGTCGATCTCGTCACCAACAAAAGCCCCGATGTGGTGCGGCTCTACTTCCCCCCCGATGCCAACTGCTTGCTTTCCGTGGCCGACCACTGCTTCCGCAGTGTAGACTACATCAACGTCATCGTCTCGGACAAACAGAACCACCTGCAATACCTAAATATGGATCAGGCCGTCCAGCACTGTACCAAGGGCATCGGCATTTGGGACTGGGCCAGTAACGACGACTGCGGCACCGAGCCAGACATTCCCGACGTGATCATGGTCTCCTGCGGCGACATTTCCACCAAGGAATCCCTCGCCGCCACCGCCATCCTGCGGGAAGAGTTCCCCTACCTGAAGGTGCGGTTCGTCAACGTGGTAGACCTGTTCAAACTGGTCTCCGAAGGGGAGCACCCCCACGGACTGAGCGACCGGGACTTCGACTCCCTGTTCACGAAAGATAAGCCTGTCATGTTCAACTTCCACGGCTACCCCTGGCTCATCCACAAGCTGGTCTACCGCCGCTCCAACCAAGAGCGCATCCATGTGCGGGGCTACAAGGAGCAGGGCAACATCAACACCCCGTTGGAACTGGCGATCAACAACCAGATCGACCGCTTTAACCTGGTGATCGACGTGATCGACCGAGTGCCCAAGTTGGGTTCCGCCGCCGCCCATGTGAAGGAAAAGATGAAAAACAAAATCATCGAATGCCTCACCTACGCCCATACCGAGGGCAAAGACCAGGACGAGATCACCCACTGGAAATGGCCCTACTAGAGGGCTAAGACCCTGCGGCATCCTGCTGGTTACGATAGTCATCGGTCTGGCAAGGACACCCTCAACGCCGTCAACCGTCATTTCCGTGCCCACAGAAATCCACCGAGGTTAGGCCGACCAAGGCTGAGTTCTCGCGAGCGAGGAAAGAACGGTTGATGGCCCCAGATAAGCGTTTCTGGTCATCACCGAAGATTACCAGGAGTCCTTGATGGAACTTGCCACCACTGGATAGCCTAGGGTTGTCCTTCTGAAACCCATATTCCTGAAAGGGTATAGACTTCACGAAAAAGCTTTGATCCATTTTTGATCTAAAATGGATTAAAAATGGTCAGAAACTCGCCGATAGAAGGCAGATCTTGAGATCAATACTCTTGCTTTACTGGATCCATCGCTTGCATTAGATGCGATTTTTCTCGAGGCCACCATCCTCCGCCAAGGTGATCCCCAAGGCCAAAAGCTGAGCCTTCGCCTTTTGCAAAGATTCCCACCATTCCCGTTCAGGCTGACTGTCGGCCACAATGCCCGCCCCCACTTGACCCCACACGGTTGCGGGTTCTCCCTGCCCAGGTTGGCCATGGCCATAGAGCAAGGTGCGAATCAGAATGTTCAAATCCAGATAGCCGCGTCGATCCAGATAGCCGCAGGAGCCATAGAATAGGCTGCGGCGGACAGGCTCCAGGGCTTCGATAATTTCCATACAGCGTACCTTTGGGCATCCGGTGATGGTGCCTCCGGGGAATGCGGCCCGAATCAAATCCACCGCCGTTTTATCCGGCAACAACTGCCCCACCACGTTGCTGACGAGGTGCATCACATGGCTGTAATATTCCACCGTCAGCAGTTCATCCACCTGCACCGTACCCCACTGACAGACGCGCCCCAGGTCGTTGCGCTCCAAATCCACCAGCATGATGTGTTCGGCCCGTTCCTTGGGGTTGCTGAGCAGGGTTTCGGCGTAGGCGGCGTCTTCGGCGGGGGTGCGGCCTCGCGGACGGGTGCCCGCAATGGGGCGCGTCTGGGCCTGATCCCCCCGCACCTGAATCAGCCGCTCTGGGGAACAACTCATCACATCACCCCAGGGGGTATGCCAATAGCAGGCAAAGGGGGAGGGGTTGATGCGGTGCAACTGCCGATAGAGATCCCAGCTTGGGGCAGTGGTTTGGGTAGCAAACCGCAGGGAGAGATTCACCTGAAAGACATCCCCCGCCTGGATGTGCTGCTTGGCTTTGACCACGGCGGATTGATATTCCTCAGCCGTCATGCCCAAGGTGAGGGGAAAGGCTGGAGTCTGGGATCGCCGGACATCATGGGTTTGGGGCTGATCAGAAACCTGATCATCCTGGGAACTTGGAGGGGATTGGGAATCTTGGGAATCCTGAGCCTCCTGAACATTCTGGGAACGTTGGACATCTTGGAAGTCTGGGGATCGCTGGGCTGAAAGGTTATCTACAGCCCTAACCAGACGGTCTAGGCCAGCCTGATCCGTAGCCGCCAACCAGAGGCGTTGATCCCCATGATCTAGCACCGCAAACGTATCAGGTTCGTACCACAACGCTACGGGAAAGAGGAGGGGATCAAGATTCTGGCGTGGTAGTCGCTCAATTTCCCAGGCCAGATCGTAGCCTAGCCAGCCTCCGGTAAAGGGGAGCGTTTCCGCCGCCAGATCGGCTTCGTCACCAATCAGGGTTAGCCCAGATCCCCCCTGCAACGGTTGCGCGAGCATCGGCAGGATTTCGCCCAAGTCCGGCGTCCACAGTTGGGGCTGTCCGTCCAAAAACCGTGGTGGGCCAGCACAAATCGAATAGCGACTGTGGGCCTGATGGGGTTGGGCCAACTCCGGCAACGGGTACGGACTTTC
>JALQST010000311.1 GCA_023264315.1 Nodosilinea sp. BSH.14 | reverse complement strand
TTCGTCCAGGGTGGGGGTTTTGGTGCGCCCACCGCTGCTTCCGGCAGACACCTCTGCCGTTTCCCCCAGCATCCGAATCACCTGGGTACGCACCTTTGAGAGGTCAACGCCTAAATTCTCAAGCACGCGGGCCGCGACCCCCTCGCCTTCGCGGATCAGACCCAGGAGCAGGTGCTCGGTGCCAATGTAGTTATGGCCGAGTTGCCGAGCCTCTTCCAGGGAGAGTTCAAGCACCCGCTTGGCGCGGGGGGTGAAAGGAATTTCGACGGCCACAAAGCCAGAACCGCGACCAATGATCTTTTCGACCTCGATACGGGCATCCTTGAGATTGACGCCCATGGACTTTAAGACCTTGGCGGCCACGCCCGTGCCTTCCCCAATCAGCCCCAGCAGGATTTGTTCGGTGCCCACAAAGTTGTGGCCAAGCCGACGTGCCTCCTCCTGAGCCAGCATGATGACTTTAATAGCTTTTTCTGTGAAGCGTTCAAACATGATGGTATTTATCACCTGGTGCGTGCCGGATAGGCTAAATTCTAGCACAGCGATTTTTGTGGTTTGTGGCCCATCAAACCATTGATTTTGCCAATGGGGGATAGGATCCCCACGATCCCCAAAATGACCCTGGGATCAAGGCCGATCAAGCGCTGGCTTTGGAAGAAAAGATTAATTTTCGCAACCGGAATGGTTCGGTTTTAGGTTCGGTTGGCTACATTTTTTGGGGCCATAATCTGTATCCCCCGTTGGGCTAATCGGGATTCCGTGGCGATGCGTCTAGATCTCAGATTTTCCTGAAATGCAGCGGTTTTCAGGGCATTTTGCCAGAGAATCAGGGCATCCTCCCCGTCGTCGTAGTAGCGTTTGCGGGTACCCAGGGCGGTAAACCCCAGGCTTTCGTAGAGATCAATCGCCCGCTGGTTGGAGATCCGCACCTCCAGGGTGACGCGGCTCATGCCCCGTTTCCAAGCGTCCTCTAATAGGTGCAGCAATAACCATCGTCCGAGTCCCTGTCGTTGGTGAGTCGGGAGAATGCCTAGCAGGGTGATGTGGGCTTCGTCCAGGATGGCCCAGTAGCAGCCTAATCCCCAAAGCTCAGGCTCAGCGGATGCAGAGTGGCCCGTGCCCGCCGAAGTAGCCCCCAGCGGTGACGAACTGATCACCCTGAGGCAACTATTGGGGCTGTCCATTTCCCGCTGATAGCCGTCGGCACTCCACAGCCCGCCTAGCACCCGTTGATCAAAATCAACCATGGCCGGGATGTGATCGGGGGTGGGGGTGACGCAGAAAATTTGCCCCATGGCTTAGGGAATCGACACAGTCCTTGATTGTACACTGGTCTATGGGATGCACGAATGGCGGCTAGATTGTGGGCCGTCTGGGGTTCCGGCCTAGGGCGAGAGCATAGCCCCTGCGCCCAGCCGCCTAGGACAACCCTGGCATAGCCATGAATCGACATTACTCTAGGGCAGATTTTCTCTGAATTTTTTCCATGGTACTCACCTCTTCCCCGACCCACGCTGACGCACAGAGCAGTCGCCGCTACCTGACGGATTCCCCCTCGCCTTCCCCCAACCAAAACCTGCTACCCCTCACCGCCGCTGTTAATGAGGCCGATCACCTCACGGTGGGCGGCTGCGATGTGGTGGATTTGATCGAGCAATTTGGGTCGCCCCTCTATATCTTGGACGACCACAGCCTGCGGGCCGCCTGCCGCCAGTATCGTCAGGGGTTTGAGCAGTACTATCCCGGCGAAGCCCTGGTGCTCTACGCTTCCAAGGCTTGGAACTGCCTCGCGGTGTGCGCCATTGTGGCCGCTGAGGGATTGGGGATTGATGTGGTGTCCGCTGGGGAATTATTCACCGCCACGGAGGCCGGCGTGAATCCCGATACGATTTATTTCCACGGCAACAACAAATCCGTGGATGAGCTCAACCTGGCCCTGGATGCCGGATGCTGCATCGTGGTCGATAACTGGTATGAACTGAAGACCCTGGGCGAACTGGCCACCCAGCAGGGCAAAACTGTACCCATCCTGCTGCGGATTACCCCCGGCATTGAGTGTCACACCCACGAATACATCCGCACCGGGCACCTGGATAGCAAGTTTGGCTTTGATCCCGACCAAATCGAGTCTGTCTTCCAGTTCATTACCGGACAGCCCCAGTTGCAGTGCCTCGGCGTTCATGCCCATATTGGGTCTCAGATTTTTGAACTCAACCCCCACACCGATCTCGGTGGCGTGATGGCCCAGTGGATCGTCACCGCCCAGCGCTACGGCCTCACCCTGACGGAACTGGATGTGGGCGGCGGTTTGGGCATTCGCTACACCGAATCCGATGATCCCCCGAGCATCGAGACCTGGGTAAAGACCGTCTGCGAGAGCGTGGTCGCCGCCTGCGAATCCCAAGGGTTGCCCCTGCCCCGGCTGCTGTGCGAACCGGGCCGTTCCCTGATCGGTAGCGCCTGCGTGACGGCCTATCGGGTGGGCAGCCAGAAGGACGTCCCCGGCATCCGCTCCTACGCCGCCGTGGATGGGGGGATGTCCGACAATCCGCGCCCCATCACCTACCAATCGGTCTATCGCGCCTTGGTGGCTAACCGCATGTCGGCCCCCCTCAGCGAGATCATCACCCTAGCCGGGAAGCACTGTGAATCGGGCGATATTCTGATCAAAGACGTGCCCCTGCCCACCCTCCGTACCGACGACGTGATCACCGTTGCTGCCACGGGTGCCTACAATTACAGCATGGCCTCTAACTACAACCGGGTGCCCCGGCCAGCGGCGGTTCTCGTGGGCGATGGCGAAGCCCGCCTCATTCTGCGGCGGGAAACCCTTCAGGATCTCGTACGTCAGGATTGCCTGCCGGAGTCCCTTGCTCTGAACACCGCCCATTCCTAGAACCGTTCATCCTCAGCCGCCGATCTCCACAACTGCTTTAGGATCTAGGCGGCTGGTCTTACCTTCATCGATCCACCGCCACCGCCGCACTCTCCACAAGGCACCATCTCTGACACGGCATGAACTACCCCTGGGAGCAATGGCTAACCAACCTAGACCGGGTCAGGTTTGCGCTCCAGGCCCTCGACCTTGTACTGGTGCTGATCCTCAGTTACATCGTGCTGGTGGTGATTGGCGAGCGTCGCATCCTGTGGATGGTGCGGGGGCTGATCTTTCTGATGCTGGCGGCGGCGCTGAGTAAGTTTCTCGGTCTAACGCTGTTGGGGTTTGTGCTGGATAAGCTGGTGATCGGCTCGGCGGTGGCTATGGCTTTTATCCTGCAAGGGGAGTTTCGGCGGTTGCTAGAACTGCTGGGCCAGGGCCGACTGTGGGAATTGCTGAGCCCTCCCAAAGAAACGATGGCCCAGTCCGATAGCGTCATCGATGAAATTGTGGACGCAGTGAAGGAACTGTCCCAAAATCGGACGGGGGCGCTGCTCATTCTGGAGGTGGACAAACCCATCGATGAGCGGGACTTTTCCGTGCCGGGGGTGCGCCTGAATGCAGAGGTGTCGAAGGAACTGATTCAGACCATTTTTCAGACAACAACGTTGCTCCACGATGGGGCGATGCTGATCCGGGGATCGCGCATCCTCGCCGCTGGGGTGATTTTGCCGATTTCCGAGCGGCTTGCCTCGCGGCAGTTGGGCACCCGCCACCGTGCCGCCATGGGCATCACCGAACGGGTCGAACATTGTGTGTGTGTGGTGGTATCCGAGGAAACGGGCTCGATTTCCTTGGCAGAGGGCGGTATCCTAGATCGGCCTCTTACCAGTAGCCGCCTGCGGAGCATCCTCAACGCCAAGTTCTCCAAAACTGGAGATCGTGAGGCCGTCGC
>JALQST010000310.1 GCA_023264315.1 Nodosilinea sp. BSH.14 | reverse complement strand
CGGGGGTGTAGCCCTCGGTCAAGGGGAGGGTGGTACGCTCGATGCGGAGGGGCACCCGGTCGCAGATGAACTGCATGTCGCGGTTGCGCACGAGGGCACCGGGCAGCAGGCCCACCTCGGTCAAAATTTGGAAGCCGTTGCAAATACCCAGCACCCCCTTGCCCTGGTTGGCATGGGCCACCGTGGCCTGCATAGCCGGAGAAAAGCGGGCAATGGCCCCACAGCGCAGGTAGTCGCCGTAGCTAAAGCCCCCCGGCACCACCACCACATCCAGGTCACTGAGATCGCTGTCCTCGTGCCACACCATGCGGGTGGGCTGGCCCAGCACATCGCGGGTCACGTAGGCCACATCGCGATCACAGTTGGCTCCGGGGAAGACAATGACGCCAAATTTCATCGGGGTGAGGGGGTGAGGGGTCAGCGGTGAGGAGGTTGAAGGCAACCGGCGGGTCAGCCGGGGAAACCCCTAGAGACCGCCTTTGGGGATTGTCCTAGGGAGGATTGACCTAGACCGGGACGGCCAGGGTTTGGAGTTCAAACCGGTAGTTTTCGATCACCGGATTGGACAAGAGCTGATCGCACATGCGGTCAATTTGTTGATGGGCGGCGGCTTCGTCGCTGGCCTCTAGGCTGAGTTCGATATATTTGCCAATGCGAATAGCATCGACGTTAGTGTAGCCCATGTGGGCCAAACCAGACTGCACCGCCGTCCCCGCTGGGTCAAGCACCGACGGACGCAGGGTGACATAGATACGAGCACTGTACTGAGGCATGGCCGACTCCGCCACGGACTGAACTGGACAACTGGCAACCAAGCAAATCGCGACCCACTAAATCGCGAGCCTGCCCCATCCTACCCCATACCCGGGTTGGTAGAATAAAGCCAGCACGAATGAGCAAGCATGGCGCGACGAACCCGCAGTCAAGAGAAGATTCTATTGGCCCTCAAGGTCATGGGCCAACCCATTTCCGCCCAGGCTCTCTACATTGAAATGCGGCAGGAGGGATCAACCCTAGGCCTCGCCACCGTCTATCGTGCCCTCGATGCCCTCAAACTGGAAGGGGCCGTACAAATGCGCACCCTCCCGTCCGGAGAAGCCCTCTACAGCCTGCCCCAGGAAGATCGCCACCACCTCACCTGTTTGCAGTGTGGCAACTCCATCGCCATCGATGAATGCCCCGTGCACGAGTTAGAGCAGCAGCTTCACCAGGCCCACCAGTTCAAGATTTTCTACCACACCCTAGAATTTTTCGGCCTGTGTCCCCAGTGTCAAGGGGTGCTTTCCGTTCCATCCTGTCCCTAATTTCCGATGGGCCAGCCAAATCTCCCCCATAACTTCTGATGGAGGCGGGGGAGATTTGGCCGTAGGGAAAGCCTGGGGCGCACCGGGATGTTACCCAGATAGACCGCCTCACCCCGATCTCCCCTATTAAAAAAAGGGACGAGCCAAGGCCCGTCCACAGATACAGGAGATTACAAGGAGATTACGACTACAGCCAAAAGCCTTGGACATGACTGCCATGGCTACCCTTGTCTTACCCTGGGAAACTAGACATCCCTTGGGATTTCAAGGATGAGCATTGCTGCAAGTCAATACTTAGAGCTTGTTTGATATAGCCTTTTCAATGTCATATTGGAGCAGAAAGCGTCATAAAAGTCAACCCTTGTTTACGATCTTTATGCAGCCTCGCCCCAGAATGCGGCATTCTCCCCAAGACTTCCGTTCACCTTGAACCTGTCGGGGGCGCGTCCCGGCTATGCCAAGGCCCGCAGGCGGTCGGCCAGGGCATCCACCTCCGATTCCAGCGTCAGGTAATGGACGCAGGCGCGGACACAGTTGGGCGACTGCAACGTTCGTAGGAAGGTGCCTTCGGCTTCAAGGGTTTCGACCAGTTGGCGGTGGTGCGTGGGGGACGGCTCCCCGTCTTGCAACACCCAAAAGGAGACCAAGCCTGAATCTGGCGGGGTTTGCCGCACCGGGCACAGATGGGGCATCTGGCTGAGGTGGTGCCACAGTCGCTGGCTGAGGTGCAGGATCCGCTGATAGCGGGCCTCGGCGGTGCCCCAGGCGGCTTGGTGGGCCAGGGCGGCGCGTAGGCCCGCCTGAAGGGCATAGTCGGAGGTGGCCACCTCAAAGCGCTGGCCGTTGGGTTGCCAGCCGGTGGGGTGGCCAGCGGCATCGGTGGTGATACTGCGCCAGCCCAGGAAGGTGGGATGAATGACCTCTAAGGCGGCTGGGGTGACGTAGAGCCCGCCCAAGCCCGCTGGCCCACACCACCACTTGTGGCCCGTGAAGGCATAGAAATCCACCCCCAAGGCGGGCAAATCCAGGGGCAACACCCCCACCGATTGGGCCGCATCCACCAACACCCGCACCGGATTTGCCCGCTGGTGGCAGAGATCAACGATGGCCTTGAGGGGCAGCACTTGGCCCGTGTTCCAAAAAATATGGCTGATCACCAGTAGGCGGCTATTGGGCCGCAGGGCTTGGTCAATCACCGCCACCGGGTCGCCACCGTTGACGGTGGCCATGAGGGGGCAGGTGCTGTGGGTGACGCCGTAGCGACGGCCAATTTCCTGCACCGTCGCGATTACCCCAGGATGCTCGCAGTCCGACAGCAGGATGTGATCCCCGGCCTGCCACGGCATCCCCCACAGGGGAATATTGCAGCCCACCGTCACGTCCTCGGTGAGGGTGAGGGTGTTGGCGGTGGTGCCCAGTTCCTCGGCCATGGCTTGGCGGGTGCGGGTCAATTCCTCCCGAATCCACTGGTTCACGGCATTGGAAAAAGGCCCCATGGTTTGAATCTGGCGATGGGCATCCGCTAGGGCCGCTAGGGCCACCTCGGCCATGGGGCCTTGGCCGCCGTAGTTGAAATAGTGACCCCGCTGAAGCGCTGGGAAATCCTGACGGTGGCGGATCAGCGCGTCTAGGGCGGGATGAGCGAAATCCGGGGCAGGGGCGGGGGAGGAAGTCACAGCGGCAGTATCCAAAGGTATCGGTTCTAACCCTATCCCACCCTTGCCCCCTCTGCCAAAACCCATCGGGGCCAACGAACGGCCAGCAAACGGCCCAGGGCGAAGTGTGGCCCCTAGGTAGCGACGACGCAGGGCGTGGGTTGAGCGCACCGTGGCACCATGGGACACCATCGGCAATTGTGATCCCTTCCTTTAAAGTGGTGAATTGACCATGGGGGGATCACCGATTGCGGAGAATTCCGCGTATGATCAATGTCGGCAGAGGATGGGTTTTCCCAGTGATCCCCGCTCCTGGGTAGGCCCTAGGAAACCTTGGGGTTTGAGTTGCCGTCTAGTGTTACGACTTTAGGTGTTGCTTTCGGTATGTCAACCTCCCCTTACACGCCGGTTTCACTCCAGGGTCATGGGGGTGATCATCGCCAATCCGGCCCCCGTTTTGGTTCCGCTGTAGCGATATGTTCGGAGCTCGATGTGATGAAACGGGATCGCTTTGAACTGTTGAGTGCCTATCTGGACGGGGAAGTAACCCCGGAAGAACGTCGTTTAGTGCAAACTTGGCTGAGCCAAGATCCCACCGCCAAATGCCTCTACGACCGCCTGATGGTGCTGCGTCACGGTCTGCGAGAAGATGCCCGACCCGATGCCTGTGGGGCCGAGGAGACCCTGGCTGGGGTGTTTCATTGTCTCAATCGCCGCTTCCGCATGGTAACGATGGCCGGGGCCGGGGTCGCCATCGTGGGCGTGCTCAATCTGCTGTCGGGCACCGTGGGTCAAGGGGCCGCTCAGTGGTCGTTGACCACCCCCGCCGCTCAGGATGTCGTCCTGTCTAATACGCTTCAGATCACCCTGGATCAACCTGCCTTC
>JALQST010000030.1:13363-15255 GCA_023264315.1 Nodosilinea sp. BSH.14 | reverse complement strand
TTGAACGTTCTTAAACATGGGCACCACCGGGAATCAAGGGCGGAAGAGGATACCCCTAGGCCCGGGCTAGCGGAGGAAACTGCTGACCACCCAGAGGGCGAGGCAACTGATGGCGGCGGCGAGGGCATCGGGGCTGGCCCAGGCCGCTTGCAGCCCTTGGGGAATCAGCCATTGGCCCACCGTTAGCCCCAGGCCAAGGCCCACCGCCAACCCCACCAGGGTGAGCAGCAGCGATCGCCAGAATTTATTTTCCTTGCGGTTGAGAAAATACACCGACGCTCCCAGGGCCACCGCCAGGGAGAGGGAGGGGGCCGCAAAGCCCAGGAGGGCGAGTCCGGCAAAGGTGATGGCGGGCCACAGCACATCATCGCGGCTGGGGGTGTCTACCAGGTCAGAGAGCCAGTCGGGGCGGGGCAGGGAGGGCACCGGCTTGGCGGCAGGAGCGGGCTCTGGGGTATTCTCCGCAAACCGAATGCGGTCGGGCACCTTAATTTTGCCCTCCTGCCGCAGCCGCAGCCGCTCCATCAAAATGGCGTCGTAGGCAGCTTCGATGTTGGCCTTTTGCTGGGGTTCATCGCCACAGGCTTCGATCAGACGATCCCGAGCCGCCTGAATTTCCTCAAAGGTGGAGGCTTCGGTTAGTCCTAGTAGTTCATAGGAATTGTTATCACTCATCGGCAACGCTCCGAAGATCCCCAGAGGAGGTTGTAAGTTTGGCGCAATGGAATGGGTCTACTTTACCAAGTCAACCGTCGTTTTCATTTCCAGTGTACCTATCGATCTTGAAAATTACCGTGCCGGGATGGATCTTGCCCGCCGATTGGGCCACGATCACGACTTGCCACACGGTTTGCCAGTCCTGCTATGCTAAAGCCCGGATGGCGTCCGGATGTCTAGATGAAGGATAGGTTGCGATGGGCCGACATCTCCTTTTTGCCGCAATTCCCCTGGTGGTCAATCCCCTGGGGCTGCTGACGGTTTTGCTGGGGGCCGAGGCATCGCACCCCCTCCAGCCCACAGGCTTGCAGGGCCAAGGGCTGGTGGCCAATTGGCGATCACCTTGGATGGTGGGGCTCACCCCCGACCCCGCCATTGACCAACTTTTGGCCGACTACCTAGCGGGGCTGGATCGTCAGGGCTGGGAGATTCCCCAGCAGGGCATCTGGATTCAGGCCCAGGATAGCGCTGTGGCTCAACACCAGGGCCAGGTGGCCCTGCCCGCCGCCTCCCTTACGAAGCTGGCCACCACCCTAGCGGCCCTCAAACATTGGCCCCTGGATCACCGCTTCGATACCCTAGTGGGGAGGCAAGGTACCCTCAACAATGGCGTCCTAGAGGGCAACCTGGTGATCCAGAGCAGCGGCGATCCACTGTTTGTCTGGGAGGAGGGCATTGTGCTGGCCAATCACCTCCAATCCCTCGGCATTCAGCGCGTGACGGGGGATTTGGTGATCGTCGGGCCGTTCACCATGAACTTCTCGGAGGATCCCAATACCTCGGCGGCCCAACTCCAGCAGGTGATGCATACCAACACCTGGAATCGTGCCATTCACGCCGCCTACAGCAACCTGGAGGCCAACACCACCCCGCCCCGCCTCACCGTGGCGGGCCGGGTGCGCCGCCTGCCCACCAACGCCCTACCCGCCGATGTTACTTGGCTGGTGCGCCATCAGTCCCTACCCCTGGTGGCCATTCTCAAGGCCATGAATATCTATAGCAACAACGTCATGTCCGAGCAGGTAGCGGCCCTGGTGGGGGGATCGCGGGTGGTGACGGAAACCGCCTTAGCGATGGCCGATTTGCCACCGGGAGAACTGAGCCTGGTGAATGGGTCTGGGCTGGGGATGGACAATACCATGTCGGCCCGGGCCGCCGTGGCCATGACCGTGGCC
>JALQST010000030.1:0-13353 GCA_023264315.1 Nodosilinea sp. BSH.14 | reverse complement strand
AGGATGTGGGGACGTTGATCGACCGCCACCTACCCGCCACCGCCGCCGTCAAAACGGGCAGCCTAGCCGAGGTGAGCGCCCTAGCCGGGATGGTGCCCACCGCCGAAAAAGGCCCCGTCTGGTTTGCCATCATCAACCGAGGTTGGGACATCCCTGGCCTGCGTGTCCAGCAAGACCAATTGATTCAAGCCATCCAAGCCCACTGGGGCACGGCCACCGTTCCTGCCCCCCTGGCCACCCAAGTCAGGATGCAAACCGGGGACTACCGCTATGGGGATCCTCGCCGCAATGGGGATCCCTAGGGAACCCAGGGCTGGGCTACAATTCCGCAATCAGGCTGCGAACCACCGGAGTGCTAAAAAATTGCTGGGTGGTCTCCATCAGCCGATCTCCCCAGAGATTTTGGCGCAAAAAGGCGGTATCGGCATAGCGGCTATCCTGCTCTAGGGCCGTCATCCCCATGGCCAACGCCTGCTGACAGACGCTACTGCCCGCATTGGCAACGGCCCGACAGTTCCCCTCGGCATAGCGCACCACCGCAATCGCCAGCTTTGGCTCCGGCTCCTCTCCCCCAGCCAGGGCTAGGGCTTCCTCCCACTGGGCCACGGCTTGGCTGATGTTGCCTTGTTCGTAAAGCACTAAGCCGATGTTGTTGACCGAGGGCCAGAAGTCCTCCTGGGCCTGCGCCGACGTAGTGTAGCGGGTGATAGCCTGATCATACTGCTTGAGCAGGAAGTAGGCGTTACCTAGGTCAAAAAGGGCATTGGCATTATTGGGTTCGCGGCGCAACCCCCGCTCTAGATAGGTGGTGGCCCGCTGATAGTCTTGCTTTTGTAGATAGGCCGACCCCAGGGCAAACAAAATGCGCGGCTCCTCCGGGGAAAGGGTGTTGGCCCGGGTCAGCAGGGTGAGGGCGCGGTCGGTATCCCCAGATTGCAGGTAAAGCCCCCCCAACAGCGCCAGGACTTGGGCATCGTTGGGGGCCAGTTGGGCGGCCAGTTGGGCCAGGGTAAGGGCGCGGTTAAATTGTCGATATTCCGCCAACTGCTGGGCTTCGCTGGCCAAATACCGCCCCTGCTCGCCCATTAGTTCATAATCGAGGGGCAGCACGTAGGGGGTAAGCGCCTGGGCATGGGTCGGCTGGGGAGCAAGGGCAAACCCACCGAGGGCAAGGGCAACCAGAAGAGAAATCCGTTTTAGCACAGCAGTCCTAATGCAGCAGTTTCAGTGTACAAGGCTCAGTCCATCGCAAAGCTTCCGGAAGACCTCGCCCCCAACCCCTCTCCTGCGAGGAGAGGGGAAGCGGAAGTTTGTCCCACAGTTTTACCCCCCATGGGAGAGGGATGTAGGGTGAGGGTGAGATCGCGGCAGCATGAGGACGGTTGTGATCGCCCGAGGCGAATCTACCGACTAGGTTAGCCGATTCCTGGCTAAACTGAGGACCGTTGTCACCGTCGGATTCAGGGGGCAAATAGGACGATGCTGCTGGCGGGGCTAACCGTCCAATAGCTGGTCTAGCAGGGTTTTCACCCGAGATTGAATCTCATCCCGAACGCGGGGGAAAATGTCTGGCTGTTCAGCGGGATCATCCAGTTGCCAGTCGTCAAAATAGTCGCGCATCAGCCAATCGGGCGGCAAGCTCACCCCGCAACCGCAGAGGGAAATCACCGCATCAAAATTCTCTGGGTTGAACTCGGCTAGGGCGTTGGAGGTCTGTTGATGGATATCAATGCCCACCTCTGCCATGGCGGCAATGGCCTCTGGGCGCACGGCACTGGCCTCTAGCCCAGCGCTGACAACCTCAATTTTCCCGGCTCCTAGGGTTTTGGCAAAGCCCTCAGCCATTTGGGAACGGGCGGAATTTTTCTTGCAGACAAACATCACGCGCTTCATAGGGACACACCGGGAGGGAGACAACGGGGATCGCGAAGGGTCGCCTTTTCCGGCTGGCGCGGAAACCAAAAGGCGGTTTTCTTACAAAATTCAACCAGCATCAGCATGACCGGCACTTCGATTAAAACCCCAACGACCGTGGCTAGGGCCGCACCGGAATTGAGCCCAAATAAGGTGACGGCGGTGGCAATCGCTACTTCAAAGTGATTACTCGCACCAATGAGGGCAGCGGGGGCGGCATCTTCATACACCAAACCTAATTTCTGGGCCGCAACATAGGTCAGACCAAAAATCACGTTAGTTTGAATGAACAACGGCACCGCAATCATCACAATATGGAGCGGATTCCGTACGATTAAATCTCCCTTAAAAGCAAACAGCAGCACCAGGGTGGTTAGGAGAGCGATAACCGAAATTGGGCTGAGGTACTTCAAAAACACGTTCTCAAAATAGTCTCGGCCCCGGTGACGCAAAATCCAGGTGCGAGACAGGGCACCCGCTAGCAGCGGCAAGCCGACATAGATTAACACTGACAAAACAATGGTTTGCCAGGGCACCACTAAATCATTCGCCGCCAGCAACCAACGACCCAGGGGCGCATAGAGAAACAGCATGGCGAGGGAATTGACCGCTACCATCACGAGGGTGTGTCCCTGGTTGCTGAAGGACAGGTATCCCCACATCATCACCATGGCGGTACAGGGCGCAATTCCTAGTAAAATGCAGCCTGCAATGTAGGAATCTGCCAGGGCAATTTCGGTACCGCGAATCATTTCCGTCTCTGCGAGAAAAGAGCGGAAGATCCCCCCCAGAAAAACCTGGGCGAACAGCACCATGGTAAAGGGCTTAATCAACCAGTTGATCACCAGCGTTAGCACCACGGGACGAGGGGTTTTGGCGGCTTTTTTGGCCTGGGAGAAGTCAATCTTCACCATGATGGGATACATCATGAAAAAGAGACAAACCGCGATAGGAATCGACACTTGGTAAACGCTCATCCTGTCCAGCGCCACCGCCACCCCAGGGAACAGTCGCCCCAGAAGGATGCCCGCCACGATACACAGAAATACCCACAGCGTGAGGTAGCGCTCAAAGCGGTTGAGCGTTCCCCCCGCCTGCACCGCCTTGGGATTGAGATTGGGTGGAGACTCCATGGGAACCACAGCTAAACAACAACATGTCGGTAGGCCACAAACCCGCCGTAGACCAGCCATCTGCGCTGGTTCTGGGGCCGGTAAGGTACCCACCCTACCCCATTCTTGCAGAGGATCGTTATGGCTAACGGCTTCGTCTGGATGCGCGGCCAAAAAAGTGTTGCACGATACATTGCGCCTAGCTTGAACCTGATGCTGGAGGATCTCCCTGACCAGCGGCGGCAAGCGCTGATTTGAACCGTCTAGCTTGAAAAAGTCGTTACAATTATTTACGCTGACATATATTTTTTAAGCAAAATAAACTGCTACCCATGCCTGACACACTCACCAAGCTGGCCTACCAAACCTTTCAGCAGGGCAAAAGCTACTTTGGCGTTACCCACAAGTCCATTACGGGCCAACTGATGCGGGCGATCAATCCGCCCAAGGTTAAGGTGCAAGAGCCCGGTCTAGAGACGCTGCAATTGCTTCAGCAGCGGATCAACGACCTCCTAAAGCAGGATTGGGCCGATGCGGAGGCGGGCGTGTATCCCAAGGAAGTGCTGTTTGATACCCCCTGGGACGAGTTTTTCCGGTTCTATCCCCTCGTGTGCCTGGATCTTCCCAGCCTTTGGGATCGGGCGAACCGCCGCAACTACCACAGCTTCGATGCCGACATCGACACCTCCGGCTATCCCAAGTATTACCTGCAAAACTTCCACCACCAGACCAACGGCTATCTCAGTGATATGTCGGCTAACCTGTACGATCTCCAGGTGGAACTCCTCTTTAATGGCACCGCTGACCCGATGCGGCGGCGGATCTTGGCTCCGCTCAAGGCGGCTTTGGCGGATACCCCTAAGGCCAAAGTGCTCGATATCGCCTGCGGCACCGGGCGCACCCTCAGCCTGATCCGCGACACCCTGCCCCAGACCTCGCTGTATGGGGTGGATTTGTCCCCGGCTTATCTGCGGAAGGCCAATGGGCTGCTGTCGCGCAAGCCCGGTGTGTTACCCCAACTGGTGCAGGCCAACGGCGAAGACCTGCCCTTTGTGGCGCAGTACTTCGATGCCGTGGTGAGTGTGTTCCTGTTCCACGAACTGCCCGCCGAGGCCCGCCAAAATGTGATTAATGAAGCCTTCCGCGTGGTCAAACCGGGCGGCACCTTCATTATTTGCGACTCCATTCAGCGGCCTGATTCCCCTGAATTTGACGTACTGATGGAGAACTTCCCGACTATCTTCCACGAGCCCTACTATCGCCACTACACCACCGACGACCTTAACCAACGGCTGACCGATGCCGGATTTGAGGCCGTCAGCAACCAGATTCACTTCATGAGCAAATACTGGGTCGCTCGCAAACCTGCGGCCTAAGCCAGCCGGATATCCTCCATCCCTGGCCTGTTCCCTGATCGCTGAATACCCCCGGCCCTAGCCGCGATTCAGCGGTAGCATGGAACCATCCTCCCGATGTGAGTCCTATGGCGACCTACCCCCTCAGCCTCCCCCAATCGGTGACGACTTTCGCTCCTCCGTTGGAGAGTGGCGACCGCCTGACGCGCCCCGAGTTTGAGCGCCGCTATGCGGCTGCCCCTGTGACGAAAGCCGAATTGATTGAAGGAGTGGTTTACGTGGCCTCACCCCTGCGGTTTCAACAACATGCTGAACCCCACAGCCGGCTGGATACTTGGCTGGGTACCTATGTCGCCTATACCCCTGGTACACGATCTGGCATTGAACCCACGGTGCGCCTTGATTTGGACAACGAGCCCCAGCCGGACATTGTGTTGTTGATCGATGAGTCGGCGGGGGGGCAAACCCGGGTGGATGGGGAGGGGTATTTAGACGGGGCTCCAGAGTTGGTGATTGAGATTGCCGCAAGCAGTGCCGCCATTGACCTGGGGGCGAAAAAGCAGGCGTATCGGCGCAATGGGGTGGCGGAATACTTGGTCTGGCAGGTGTTTGAAAACCACATAGACTGGTATGCCCTCACCGATGGCAAGTATCAGCCCTTGGTGGCCGATGGCGATGGGCTGCTGCGCAGTCGTCGGTTTCCGGGGCTGTGGCTGGCGGTGGCGGCCATGCTTGCGGGGGATATGGCCCAGGTGTTGGCGGGGGTGCAATCCGGGTTACAATCCCCAGAGCATCAGGCCTTCGTGGATCAGCTTACCCATCCCCAGTAGTGGCCTATGCCCATCCTGGCCACGGCCCACACCTAGGGCATCCCCTAGACCGAATACGCTTTCCTGTCCCACCCTGGCGACCTCGCCTCCAACCCCATGATCGACATGTACCGAAATGTCAAGGTAATTATTCACGGGGGAGCCGGGAGCGCCCTCCAGGATCGAGGTGGGCTGGAGGCCGTGCGGCAAGACCTGCATCGCATGGTGGATCAGATCTATCAGCGGGCGCAGGCGGGGGCCAAGGCCATGGATTGTGTGGTCTACGGCTGTCAGCTTTTGGAGGATGCCCCTCGATTTAATGCGGGCTATGGGTCGGTGCTGCAATCCGATGGCCAGGTGCGCATGAGTGCGGCCCTGATGGATGGCCAAGCCCAGCGGCTGAGCGGGGTCATTAACGTCTCGCGGGTGGCCCACCCCATCGATCTAGCGGCCCACTTGCAAAGCTCCGACGACCGAGTGCTGTCGGATGTGGGATCGATGGAATTGGCGCGGGAACTGGGCCTGCCCCTGTTCGATCCGATTACCGATCTGCGCTTGCGGGAATGGATGCAGGAACGGGCTAACCACTTCCAGCGATCCATGGCCGGAGTGGTGGCCGAGGCCGCCGATCCCCACGCCCGTCGGGGTACCATCGGCGTTGTAGTGCGGGATGAAAACGGCCACCTCGCTGTGGGCACCTCCACCGGGGGCAAAGGGCTAGAACGGATTGGGCGGGTGAGCGATTCGGCCATGCCAGCGGGCACCTATGCCAATGGCCATGCCGCCGTCAGTTGTACCGGCATTGGCGAAGACATCATCGACGAATGCCTTGCCGCCCGCCTGGTGATTCGCATCAGCGACGGCATGGCCCCAGAGGTGGCCCTGGCCAAATCCTTTGCCGAAGCCACCGCCAACCAGCGAGACTTTGGGGCCATTGGCCTCACCCAAGGGGGCGATATTCTCTGGGGCAAAACCAGCGATGTGCTCCTCGCCGCTTACCACACGGGCACCACCCTCGGCGACACCCTCGATCAACCCCAGGGCACCCAAACCGGTCGCATCTCCGCCTAGGGTTTCCCGTTCTCCCCAGCCCTCCCGATCCCCACCTATGCCCCCCGCCCTCACCCGCCCCGGCCATCCCTTCGGCCTCGTCCTCGTCACCATCGACACCGAGGCCAACGCCCAAACCCTGGCCCAGCGCCTAGTGGAAGCCCATCTCGCGGCCTGCGTCAGCCTTGCCCCGGTGCAATCGGTCTATCGTTGGCAGGGCACCCTCCACCAAGACCCGGAGTGGCAGCTCACCCTCAAAACCGACCTCACCCGCCTGGAGGAACTGGCCCAGTTCATCACCCAGCATCATCCCTACAAGGTGCCCGAAATCATTGCCCTTCCCCTGGTGGCGGGTTCCACGGCCTACCTCAACTGGCTGGCAGAACAGACTCAAGCCCGTGGCCCAGACTAACCTGTACTACACTGGCCACAGCGATATTTCGTAGGTATACCATGCTCGACGAACAGGCCAAAAAGACGCTGCTGCGTAAAGTTCCCCACGGGCTTTACATTTGTGGGGTGAAGGATGGCGACAACCTGAACGGCTTCACGGCTAGCTGGGTAATGCAGGCTTCGTTTCAGCCGCCCCTGGTGGTGAACTGCGTCAAAAATGACTCTACCTCCCATGCCATGCTGAAGACCAGCGGCGTCTTTGCCCTCAGCTTTCTAGAGGCTGGCCAAAAGGACTTGGCCCAGAACTTCTTTAAGCCCCTGCGACGGGTGGGCAACAAGTTTGAGGACATTGAGTTTTACCCCGGCCCAGAAACCGGCTGCCCCATCATCAAAGATACCCTCGGCTATGTGGAATGTCGGGTGGTGGGCTGCGTGGAGCACGGCGATCACACCGTCTTTGTGGGCGAAGTGGTGGGGGCGGGGCTGCATCGCGAGGGCGAACCGCTGCTGCTGGAAAGCACCGGTTGGAACTACGGAGGCTAGGGACTGGCCCCATGGAACACCCCCCTAGTGCCCCATGGAGTGATCTCCATGCCCAGCTACACCGAGTCCTGCGGCAGCGTTCGCTGTTGCCCAAGGGCGCGGGCGTGGTGGTGGCGGTTTCCGGTGGGCAAGATTCCGTGGCCCTGCTGCGGCTGCTGCTAGACTTGCAGCCCAAGTGGCAGTGGCATCTGTGGGCCGTGCATGGCAACCACGGCTGGCGACCCGATGCGGCGGACAATGCCACCTTTGTGGCTGACCTTTGCCAAACCTGGGGGGTGCCCTGCCAGGTGGTGCGGGCGGATCCTCCCCCCGCCACCGAGGCCGAGGCTCGCCACTGGCGCTATGGGATCTTGGGCTACGCCGCCCAAGCCCTCGGGGCCACCCACATCGCCACGGGCCACACCGCCACCGACCGGGCGGAGACGTTGCTCTACAACCTCCTGCGCGGCAGCGGCACCAACGGCCTCCAAGCCCTAGCCTGGGAACGACCCCTGGGGCTGGGCGAAAAGGAATCGGCCCTCAACGTGGTGCGGCCCTTGCTGTTTCTCAGCCGCCAAGCCACCGGGGACTTTTGCCAACGGGAAAACCTGCCCCTGTGGGTGGACAGCACCAACGCCGACCTAGCCTACACCCGCAATCGGCTGCGGCTGGAGGTGTTTCCCTACCTGGAAACCCACGTCCACCCTAGGATTGTCCATACCCTGGCCCAAACCGCCGAAATCCTCACGGCGGAGGTAGCTCTGTTGGATCAGTTGACCGACGATCTCTATCAACGGGTGCGGGTGCAGCAAGCGAGGGAACGGGCAAGGTCGTCGTCCACGGATCCACCGCGTGATCCACTGGGGCCATGCGACGATTGGGTACTTCAGCGAGAGCCGCTACGCTCGGCCCCCCTGGCCCTCCAGCGGCGGGTGCTGCGGCGGGTACTGCATTGGGTGCTCACGGCATCCGTCACCTTTGATCAGGTGGAAAAGCTGGTGGCCCTGATTAGTGCTCCCAACCGCACCCAAACCGACCCTTTCCCCGGCGGCTGGTTGGCCCGGGTGGAGGGCGATCAGATTCGGATACTACGGCCCAATTAAATCATCACAATCCTCACACAATCTCGATCAAAGCGATAAAAACCAGACTAGGATGAAGGCAGGGGGTAACAATAATGCGCCTATCCAATTACGAATCAGATTTTTTTAACCGTCTTAAGAATGTGCGTCTTTCCGCCCGAGATCACTCAGAAATTCGGCTGCGTTCTCCGGCTTTGGCCGATGCTCTAGCGGAATATCAACAAAAACATATTCCCGCTCGCCCCATGGTTTCCGACCTGAAAAATATTCTGCCGGAGCTTCACCCCAACCAAATTCGTCAACAGCAGCAGATTGAGTCCCTCCACCGCCTGGGCTATGCCCTGGATTTGGAAGGTCTAAAGGCGAATAATCCGTGGGTGTCGCACAACACACCGGCGATGCTGATCATTGAACAAATGCGACCGGATTGGGCCATTGTTCTGCGAGATCTGGCTAAGAAACGTCTGAATCGCGATAGTCAGCCTCCCCAGCCCCCGGCCTAGGCGGTCGTGTCCGCTTTGGAGAGTAGGGCTTCAAGGCTAGGGTTAGGGATCGGGGCCTCAGCCACCCCAAAACTGGCGGTAATGCACAGGCGTTCTCCGTCCAGGTCGATGGCTATGGCCATGATGGCCAGTCGAAGGCGATCCGCAAACCTATAGCCCCCTTTGCAGCTGGTATTCGCCAGGAGGATGGCAAGTTCTTCTCCGCCCCAACGCGCCGCTAGATCGCTGGCTCGGAGGTTGTCTATGAGCACCGCTGACATCTATTTGAGCACGAGATCGCCAGCATCGTGGCCCCAGGTATCGTTAATCCGCTTGAAATGGTCGATGTCAATGAGGATCAGGGACAGGGGATGGCCTGTGCGCTTAGCTGACTGAATAAACCGATCAGCGACCTCCTGAAAGCCCCGACGATTCAGAATTCCGGTCAGGGGATCGGTGCGGGCTTGGCGCTCGGCCTCATCCTTGAGGTGTTCTAGTTCCTGCGTCCGTTCTCGCACCTGCTGAAAGGCGTCGATATCCTGGGGATCGATAAACCCCTGACTCAGGAGGTAAGCATTCTGTTCATTCAGCAGACGGATGTCAGCAAAGTGATCATTGACCTGGTGCTTAATTTCGTTCACTTTCTGTCAAGACAGGGCGGCTAGCAGGCGTTCGATGGAGGAAGCGTTACTTTGGACTGAGAGAGCCCATACCAAACCAACCGCGACCGTAACCAGCCCGACCAGCGGCAGCAAGAGAATCAAAAGCAGTGAGCGTCGCTGGTTCATTACGGCGGGTACTCAGTCCAAGAAATAAGCTCGGGCCATTCCATCCCTAGGATAGAGCCGCTATGGTTGTCGAAACACCTCTAGACTGGCAATTTTTTCCGATTGTTGCTGAACCTGCACGGACAGGGAATCACACACCAGTTCACAAAGATCAAACACAAAGGCATTGGCAATTCTATAGTACACACAGACGCCTTGCTGCTGCCGACTGACAACTCCCGCCTGGGCCAGAATCTTGAGGTGTTTGGAAACATTAGCCTGCCCTAATCCTGTGGCTTCAATGATTTCTGAGACATTTTGGGGGCCAGCCTTGAGGGCACACATAATCTGCAAGCGACTGGATTCAGAGAGGACCTTAAAGAAATCCGCCACGAGGTGTAGGGTTTCTGGGGGAAGCTGCATAAACCGGCAGTCGTTCGTGGGCAGTGTGGCAGACGGAGACGAAGGAGCCAGGGGGGAAGAAGCCATAGCGGGGTAGAAAGGGGCTTGAGTGTCTAGGGTTAAGACTTTATTGTATAACCTTACAGTAGTATATGTCCCCCGCCGCTCCAAAGCGGCCCGATTGGTGTACCCCTTTGCCCTCGGAAGATTTGGCGGGACAAGGAATCATGGCCTTGACTCTCCCACGGCTAAAGCCAGTGGAAGTTTGGGTTCAGCGAGACCATGTAAAATAGAGTACTTCCCCTTATCTTCAATCCTATGGTTGCTATCCCCTCAAATCTTCCGGCCAACATCCAGGCAGATATGGCAGCCCTCCTCGATCACCTCTCTGGCGTAGAGCACGGGAAATTGATTCGGCAGGTGCTAGAAACGCTGCTGCGGATGATGAGCCGCGAGGCGGATCGACTGGATTGGAAAATTCTCAACTATGCGCTGCTGGATATGGAGCAGGGGTTCCAGATTTTTCATCCCTATCGCCATACCCGCAAGGTGACGATTTTTGGCTCCGCCCGCATGGGGTCTGATAACCCCGACTATGCCCTGGCGCAACAGTTTGCTGAGCAGGTGACAAAACTCGGCTTTATGGTAATGACCGGGGCTGGGGGTGGCATCATGGAAGCGGGCAATGCCGGGGCGGGGCCGGAAAATTCCTTTGGCCTCAACATTCAGCTTCCCTTCGAGCAGGGGGCCAACCCGGTGATGACCGATAATCCCAAGCTCATCCATTTCAAGTATTTCTTTACCCGCAAGCTGTTTTTCATCCGCGAAAGTGACGCGCTGGTGCTGTTCCCCGGTGGCTTTGGCACCCAGGATGAGGGCTTCGAGTCGCTGACGCTGATCCAAACGGGCAAGGCGGATCCCATGCCTGTGGTGCTGATGGATCATCCCGGCGGCAGCTACTGGGAGGCCTGGGACGCCTACATTCAGGAGCACCTGCTGGAGCGGGGGTTGATTAGCCCCGACGACCCCAGCCTATATACCCTCACCGACAACGTGGACGATGCCTGCCACGCCATCAGCAGCTTCTATCGGGTGTACCACTCCTGCCGCTATGTGGGGGATCGGCTGGTGCTGCGCCTCAAGGGCGAACTATCCGACGGTGCGCTGGGCCTGCTGAATGAAGAGTATGGCAACCTGCTCTCGAAGGGCCAGATTGAAAAAACAGCGGCCCTCCCCGAGGAAAAGAACGATGAAACCATCTCCCTACCTCGCTTAGTGATGCATTTCAACCACCGCGACTTTGGCAAACTGCACCAAATGATCCGACGGCTGAACGACCTAGGCGACAGTCGCCCCGAGATGGAGCACCCAGAACAAAAGTAGGGATCATCGGTGTTGACCCTGGCCTTAAAAGTGTTGAAAGCCTTGGTTAAAGGACAGGTCTAGGAGGGATCCCGCGTCGGCGGTGTAGGACGCCGCAGGGGGATCGGTGGGGGAAAAGTGTAGGCGGACGGCGGGGTCGGAGGTGGTGTAGCCCAGCATCATGGTCTCCGGCCCTAGGCGATGGTGCAGGGCTTGGGCTTGGGCTTCCGGTAGGCAGAGCACCAGCTCGAAGTCTTCCCCACCGTAGAGGCACCAATGTCGAGCCGTTTCTAGGCCCACCCAGTCCACCAAGGCAGGATCCAGGGGCAACCGATCCGCGTCGAGGACGGCTCCGACGCCGCTAGATTGACAGAGGTGCAGCACCGCATTGGCGAGGCCATCACTGGAATCCATGGCGGCGATGGGCTGGGCAAAGTCTGGCTGCAAGGCCCTGAGGTGGGCCACCACATCGAGGCGGGGAATCGGGCGGCGGTGGGCTTGGATCCAACGCTGGCGGTGGGAATCTGTCAGGCCAGCGCCACGTTCGGGGGCGAGGAGAAGTTCTAACCCAGCCCGTGAAAGCCCGTGAAAACCCGTCGCCACAATTACCTGACCGGGCTGGGCCGTGTGACGATAGAACACCTGATTTGGAGCGATCTGACCGAGGGCGGTAATGGATAAACTAATCCTGTCCGAACGACAGAGATCGCCGCCAATCACCTGACCGCCCCATTGATCGAGGCAGGCGGCCATGCCTTGGTAGAGCTGCTCCACCCAGGCCACGGGGCAGCTTTGGGGTAGGCTGAGGGCCACGGTCAGCCCCAGGGGGGTGGCCCCCATGGCCGCGAGGTCGGATAGATTGGCGGCGGCGGCTCGCCAACCCACATCGGCGGGGGCGGTGGTGCGATCGCTAAAATGCACCCCATCCACCAACATATCCGTTGTCACCACGAGGCGTTGTCCTGGTGGTAGGGCGATCACGGCGGCATCATCACCCACCACATCGCTGGGGCAATAGCGAAAGAGCCGTTGGAGCAACCCGAGTTCTCCAAGGTCGCCCACAGTTGGGCCGCAGGCGTGGGTCATAGCCTAGGCGGGCTGCACCAGGTTTTCAGCCCCGGACACCACCCGCACCGAGTCGATGCGATCCCCTTGGGTGAGTTGTTCCAGCAGTTCTTTGTTATCCACCACATAGCCAAAGACGGCGTAGCGGCCATCGATCAGGTTCAGTCCCGCCGGGGTGAGTTCCGGCTCAAACAGGAAGAAGAAAAACTGGGAGGAACCGCCGTTGGGATCGTCGCCCGGTCGGGCCATGCCCAGGGTGCCAAAGGCGGAGAAGGGAAGGACAGGATCGTCTAGGTAGCGCCCGAGATCTTCCAGGGTGCTGCCGTAGATCGGGGTTTCGTCACCCTTCACAAAAATTTCGAGGGGAACGGCGCGATAGACCTTGGTTTTGGGGTCGATAAAGCCCTCCTCGGGGCCAGCGGGATCCCCCGTTTGCAGCACATAGTTCTCTTCGGCGCGGATGAATTCCATCCCGTCATAAAAGCCGCGCTGCACCAAGTCCACAAAATTACCAGCGGTGACGGGGGCGCTATAGCCATCCACCACGGCCCGCATCGTACCCTTATTGGTGACAAATTCCACCGTCGCCCGTCCTTGAAGTTGGGGCAGGTTGGCGTATTCCTCCGGCACCTCAAAGGGGAAGGCTGTCACCATCAGTTCCTCAATGCGGCTCACATCGTCCAGCATGGCGGAACGGGTAATCCAAACCGCCTCACGATCTTTAAGCTGAATGGCCTCGTTGAGGGGCAGCAACTGCGCCTGACGATCATCCCAATAGCTGACGGCGGCGGCCCGCTTCCCGTCGGGGATGGCCGCTAGGATAACTTCCCGATCCCGGATGAGCAAACGTTCGACCTTGGCCACATCCTTGGCCACTGGCCCCCACCGCTTACTGCGCAACCACTCCGAAAGCCCTTCCAGGGTGCCTTGAATGTCGCGAATGGCTTTATTTTCAATCGGTAGGGAATTGCGCAGCAGCGCCCGTCCATCGGTGATGGCGTTGCCCGGTGGTAGGTAGGCCACCGTCAGGATTCCCGG
>JALQST010000309.1 GCA_023264315.1 Nodosilinea sp. BSH.14 | reverse complement strand
ATATTGGTTCACCAGGGTGCGCCATTGGGGGTCATTTTCGGGCAGAGCAAGGCCGTAAAATTTGCAGGTGAGCGGCTGGTTGGGGGCAAGGATGAACTCCTCTGGCGATTTCCCTACCAAACGCAGGGTGGCGTAGGTCAAAATGCCATCCCCCACGAAGGCGTCAATGCGGCCCGATTCCACCGCCTGAATCGCGTTTTGGCGGCCCTCCGGCCCGGAGAACGTCACCCGTGCCGCCTGGGGATAGGTGGTTTGCACAAAGGTCTCGGTGGTGGTGTCGCTGAGGACGCCGAGGCGCAGACCCGCCAGGGGCAGGTTGGGGTTCACCGGATTGGCAGGATTCGCCAGGGTCAAAAATTGGGCGCTACTCACGAACATGGGCCTGGAAAACACAACCCCCGGTACGTCAGTGCGAAGGGTGTTGGGGCCACATTCGAGGTGCACGCTGCCCTCCCGCACCAGGTCGTAGCGGTTGTCTAGGGTGGAGGCGAGTTCCACCACCTGGACAGGCACATCTCGGTTCAACTGTTCCCCCAGGTAATCCCCCAGAGAGAGGGCCAAATCACCGCAGTAGCCGTCCCAGGCTCCATTGCGGTCGATGAAGCCGAAGGGAGCTGCGTCTTTGCGTAGACCCACTCTGAGGACGCCCGTACGTTCAATTTCGGCCAGAATGCTTTCGTTCCGTGGGGGCGGGGTGGGAGCCAAGGCCGCAGGGATGACGGGGATAGGCGGCGGACCACCGTAGGCGGATTCCAACTGGTTGGCCGTCAGTTCGGAGATGAGGTACAGCGCCATGGGCTGGTCGGTGCTGAGAAATTCGCCGTAGCGGGCGGTGAGGTAGGGCAAAAATTCGCTTTGGCCGCGTAAATGGGCATTCCAAAAGGCCACGTTTAGCGCCTTATAGTAGCGAGATCCAAGGTCTCGATGTTGTCCCGCCAGCAATTGAAAAATGCCTCCGGCTCCCTCCCGTCCCGGCTTGGACGTGAAGTGGGTACCCCGCTCGAAGGTTGCGAGATATTTGGTCTGGGTTTGTAGCCATACGAAGGGATGAATTTGCTCAGTGACCACCGTGGAGACAATATCATTTTCCCCAGCCACCATCAAAATTGGAACGTTCACCTGACCAAAACCCTCTGGGCCATACATACCACCACCGACGGCATGGGCGGTAACAATGGCCTTTACCCTAGAATCTTGGAGGTTGTAGTTCTGGGGAGGTAAAAAGCGGGCACGACATTCTAAATACAGGGCAAAATTGAAGACAACGTTATCTTGATCGCAGTTTTCTAAGAGGCGGTTATAGTTGATTTCGGCCCCTCCCAAGGCTAGGGCTGTGGATGCCCCTAGGGAATCACCCACTACGCCGATTCGGCTCACATCAGCAATAGCAGCCCATTGTGGTGATGTAGCCGTGAGTTCCTCTAATTTATCAATTAAAAAGGAAATTTCCTGGGGCCGATTCACAAACTCCATCGGGCTAAGCAACGTGTTTAGCTGCCCCTCTAAATAGGTTTGACGATAGGCCAAATCGCTGCCCACATGTTCCGGCAAAATAACAATAAACCCATAGGAAGCCAGATGTTCTGCGAGAAACGTAAAGCTTTCTTTCACATCCCCAAACCCGTGGGAAATAATCACAATCGGAGCAGGTTTGGTTAATCCGATGGGAACGTAAATATCCGAGTCAAAATCGTAATTGACGGTTAGCCCTACCGATGTTTGGCGGGCAGCGGGGTTATTGATGGTAATCGTGTCTTTTTGGAAAGCGTAGGGGCCAAGTTGGCTGAGGTCTGGTAAAGCCGCTAGATCGAGATTAGTTTGCGTCTGGGCTTCCACCGCCGCCTGATGATGAATTGCAGCATTGGCAGCCTGGTTATAGCTGAAATACAACGCCAGTTCTCGCCGCAAAGTGAGCAGATCGGCCAGATCAATACGGATAAATTGAGATGGAAAAGCCCGCAACACATCAATGACAGTCCAGCCTTCAGGGTCAGCGTTTGCCGCCGCATTAATCACCGCTGCTCGCAGGGAAATCTGTCCATTTTGGCCTGAGGAAGACTGCACCACCTTTCCCAAGTTAAACAGGACATCCCGCCCTAAAGGTGAGTAGGCTAGATGATCTACAGCCACCACATCCAACGGCAGTGGGAAAGACAAGGCTTGCTGCATCTGTTGCAACAGCGACCCCCGCAAAACACCCCGATAAAGCCTCATACTGGGGGGCAGTTCCCCTGTTTTTGCGAGGGTTTCTAAATCATCCACCGAAATACTCAGCACCAGTGGCCCGGTAACGTTAATGCGAATATCCTCCGCACTTTCAGCAGGACGAGGGTGGATCCCCTCAAACAATGTTCCGCCTACGACAACGGAAGCAGCGGCAAGACTCAGAGTTAAAAGACGGCGTAACGGAGAGGGCTTTAACATCGGTAATTACAGGGATAAATCTGGAGATGACGGGGGCCAAGGGGAAGGAATCTAGCAGTCTTGAGCAGGATGTATTAGGCAAAGCCGTTATCCATCTCAACCTAATTGGCTATGGTTTTTGCTAAACCTATCCTAAATCTAATGGTTGGGTTACTCACCTCCGCTATTATTCTCACGTATTGTTACAGACGTAGGATTTTCGCTAGGAAACCCTGCTCCCATGAGTTGAGCCAGAAGCTGAGTTTCCGGGAATGGCTCTAGTAAGAGTGTTTTCACCATCACAGTTAGCGGCAGAGCTAGGAAGGCACCAATGGGGCCTAGAATCCAAGCCCAGAAGACGACGGCTAAGAACGTAACAATGGTTGAGAGATCCAGTCCTTTACCCAAATAGCAGGGCGAAACCACAATGTCGAAAAAGTTGTTGATTAACGTATATCCCACCGCAAAGAGAATCGCCTTGGCCCAACCCAGAGTCAGCAACACTATCAACGTTGGCGGAATCAGCGAAATATAGAAACCTACAGGCTCTTCCGGATCCGGGGTGAAGAATGTACATTGAGATACATTTAGCGGGATAAGCGCCATGGACTTTCACCTAGATGCGTTGCTGAATCTTCCTCACGCAACGGTCGAGCAATGTGACCAGAATCAGAACGGCGTCATTCTAACATTGGGCCTATTAAATGAGGCCGCTGACTGTCCCCATTGCGGGTCAAGCAGTGACGCATTAAACCAGAGTCGGTCGGTCATGGTTCGAGATTTATCGGTGTTTGGCCAAGGACTCACCTGAAGGTTCCGCGTCGTCAGGTTTACTGCCGTCCCTGTCAACAGTACTTTACAGAGCGGCTTCCCTATGTCGAACTAGGACGACAGTATACTCGTCGATATGAAGCGTATGTTTACCAACAAGTTCAAGTCAGCACGATAGAGCAAGTCAGTCGTGCTGAGGGGTTAACCTACGACCGAGTGGACGGCATTTTTAAGCATCAGGATGACTTAAAAAAAAAGCGGACTGGGTCGGGGTCAAGCGCATCGCCATCGATGAAGTCAGTCACCGGAAAGGGTCGGGGAAGTTTGCCACGGTTGTCGGGGACGTTGAGGCTGGACGATGGCTAGAGGTGGTGGATAGTCATCAGCAGGGTGACATCATCGAAGTGCTGTTGCAGCAACCGATAGGGGTGCGTGAACAGGTTGAGGAAGTGAGCGTGGATATGTGGGGAGGATTCCCGAAAGTGGTGAAGACGGTTTTTCCGAATGCTCTCCTAGTGATTGACCGATTTCACGTGATGCAAGCGACCAATAAGGAACTGGATAAGATTCGTCGGCAAGTGAAAATGACTGAACGAGGGAGTAAATTTATTATATTGAGAAATAAGCTGATGTGCATCTAAATTGCATACTGGCTTTCTCCAGAGCCCTTGTCAAAAG
>JALQST010000308.1 GCA_023264315.1 Nodosilinea sp. BSH.14 | reverse complement strand
GCCTTGTAACTTAAGATTCCCTTAGGGATAGTACAGGCTTACCTATGGGCGCATCGCCTCCTCCACCCAAACGATTGCTTGACCAAGGGCGGGATGCCATTCGGCTAAAGCCCTACGCTTGCCGCACAGAGCAGACCTCCGTGTAGTGGATCCGTCGGTATATCCTGTTTCACAACAAGCGCTACCCGAATCAAATTGTGAACATGATCGGGGTGCATCGGCTCATTGTGCAGACGCGCTATGGCAGTGGGCTGCGGCTGCGAGAGGGGATGTAGCACAGGGATTCAAAAGTGAGTGGGCTGTCATACCTTCCGCCACGGCTTTGCCACCCACCTGCGATAAAACGGCTACGACATTCGCACGGTGCAGGAATTGCTGGGGCACAAGGATGTGAAGACCACAGAGAGGCGTTGAGAGGCTTTCTAGCTCTCCCAGGAGGTAGAGGGACTGGGGGTGAGGGTTCAGAAGTTTCAGACAGCCATCCCGTAGCAACGGTAACGGATAGAACCTGGTATTCCTACTACAGTAGTGACAGTAGCGTTTATGTCAAGATTCACTAACAGCACAACCCTTGCGGTAATGGCCTAGAGAATTCTTTGCTAACATCAGCGGTACTAGGCCCACAAGGCCCATCAATCCAACCGATTTATCAAGCATTTCAATCAAAACCTTAAACGCAACCTTTACCCCCAACCCAGCTCTGGACGGCTGGGTTTTTTATGGGTTTCAGATAGGTTTTTGCCCATCAAGACATAGTTCCGAAAGGGTTGGCTATAGCGACGACTGAGGTTTAGAGAAGGATTTTGACAATGCATCAAGGCGTGAATGGCCTGCCGATAGCCCTGGTGAAATCCGGCGTGATGGGTCGCTTCGAGCAGGGTTGTCCCTAGTCCTGCGTAGGCCCGATTTGGCCCAATGGCGAGGGTTTTAATAATCAACCGTCGGACATCCGTCGCCAGCAGATCGGGTAGGGCCAGCACAACGCCGACGAGACGATCCTGATCCCAGGCAAGCTGAATCAGGGCCGGATCGACTTGGGACAGCAGAGGGCACAGATGTTGGGTAAACACATCCTCCGGCAAGGGCTGAAAGAAGGGCTGGCAGCGAAAGCTGGCCATCACCAGGGCGTGGATTTTGGGCAGCAGTGCCTCCACTGCTACCCCTTGAGCCGATTGAACCTGCACTGAGGCCGGAGTTTGTCGCCGTCGTCGGGGAGGATAGGTCTGCGTCAAATCCAGACACAGACGGGATCCGTACTTCGCCACCGGGGCAAAGCCCGCCTGGGCAAACCAATCCACCCAGCGAGGATCGGTCTGGGGTTCGCCCCAAAACGGGGGGCCATTGTCCCAATTCAGGGCGCAACGGTAGCTTTGCCAGGTATTCCCATCCATCGGCCCTAGGGCAACGTTACAACCCCGTTGGCGTAGCACCTCACAAGCCTGCCCCAAAAAGGCTACAGCGGCCTCGGTGTCGGTGGCTTCCAACTCGCCCAGTCGGCCTATCTGGACGGGTGTGGCAACCTTGGCCCTTACCCTAAATCCCTCTCCCATATTGGGAGAGGGACTTTGAGGATTTTTCTGGCCCCCCTCTCCCCCCTGGGAGAGGGGCTGGGGGTGAGGGCCATCCCACCACAGGGAACCACAGGCGACAAGGGTCTTCCCTTTCCACAGACTGGCCACCGCCTGCGGCGCGAGTCTCTGGTGAATGGGACTCTCCTCGGGTTCCGTCAGTTGCAGGTGAAGGGGATCAGATCGAAAGGACGCCATGACTATCCTGGGCGATGGGGCAGGGCGAGGAAACCTCTCCCCTACGGCTGGGTTGCGGTTTGAGGCGAGGGTGGTTCCCAGGGTAGCCCAAGGCCCAAAAAAAGGGCATCTGCAAAGATGCCCTTGGGCTGCTCCAGCTACAGCGCAGACTGAAAACCTAACGTATCTAACCCATCGGAGCGGGCTAGAACCGCTGGATGCTTCGTAGAAACGGAGTCAGCCGAACATCAGGTGATGTGGCCACCCCGTTTCGATAGCGGCTAGGCCAGTTGGTGCAGTTCGGCTTCCAACTGTTGCACCAGGATGTCGTTGCCCTGGGCTTTGGCCACCGAAAGGCGATGATTCAAGGAACGCTGCATATTGGTGCGGTGGGCGGTGCTGGCCTCCATCAGCAGGTGGCGGCGGGCCTGCATCATCGGGCTGTCGGCGCTTTTAATGCCTTGAAACACAGGCTGGCGCACCTCCGCCGCAGGGCTGGCACTCACGGGCTGGACATGGCCTTGGGCGGTGGTTTCATAACCTACGCCCCGGTAGGTATAGCGGGCCATGGGCTGGGGCACAGGCACATGGCTAGGGTAGGAAAAGGTGAGGGTACGGCCACGGTAGCAGCCCGTGATCTCACTGTCTTTCATGTCTAGGGAGGGCAGATTGCGCTCGTACTCAACCCCGCGATAACACAGTTTCATAAACGCTCCTGTCAAAAAAGGATTCCACAACGGCTCAGGGGGCGCGTTCCTTCGGGAGACAGCTCCTTACTTCCGTCTAGGCTTGGAGGAGGCAGGGCCGTCCTAGGGAAGCCCAGAAGAACGTTTAGATAATCTGTATTCAATTTTACAGAAATTTCTCTATGTCAACAACGCATAGCTTTTTGTTGTGCGATGCTTAAAAAACGCTAAAAGCCTTGCCCTGCAACGGATGTAGTTCATCGTACTTGAAAAAGGGATCTGCAAATCTTTACTAATCGATGATCTCGGATCCGGTGGGCGGCACGGTTCGCGTCTCCGAGGGCTCACCCTTGAGCCTAGGGATGGAATCCGAGACTACAGGCCAGTCCCATCCCGTCATGGAGCAGATCTTGGTGCCGCAGGGCGCGGTCGATCCGTCCCTGCCTCTGGTCTGGGGCAAGGGGAGATCCGTCGGTGTAAACCTCTAGCCATCGCTGAGCCAGGGCATCGGATCCATTAGGCCAGCGCTGGGCTGGGTCACGGGGAGGCTGTTTCAGGTTGAGATCCCACCCCGCCAGTCCTAAGTCGGCCATCAGTTGGCTAACCTTGGGATCGTAGCTGAGGGCAAAGCACTGACAGCCCTCAGCCGCTGCCATAATCAGCGCATGGAGCCGCATCCCAATCACCAGCTTGACGCCGTGAAATAACCCCTTCAACTGATGGGGATCGGTGAGGGTGACAATCTGGCTTGGCCCCGGCAGGCGCGGCTGGATGTATTCGGCGAGGGCCAAATCTTTGACGGGCTGGAAAGGCACCAGCACCATGGCGGCTTCGGTAGCGGATTGAAATGCGGCTAGAGCCTGGGTGATCTGATCTAAGCGGCTCTCCGTCAGCCAGGGATGGGGCCGCAGGGCCACCGCTACCCGAGGCGTGGGCAAGGTCTCCAACGCGGCCACCGGACTCGACGCCAAGGCCCACACGGGGTCAGGGGCTTGGATTCCCGGTACCTGCCAGCGCGTTAGCCATGCCATGGATCCATTGTCCCGCACACTTACCGCATCGCAGTGGCTGAGCACATAGCGCCCCAATTGCTGACTGAGGGGATGCTGGAGGGGGCCGATGCCCTGGGCCCAGGCAATGGTTTTGAGCCCAAACCACTGGGCCAATGCCATCAGCCCTGTGTAATACAGGGCATTCTGAAGACTGGTGGCATCCTGTAACAGACTGCCCCCGCCCCAAATGAAAAAATTCGCCTGACGTAGGGCGCGGATCACGGCCCCCAGTTGTTTGCGGGGCACCGCCTCTACCCCATAGCGCTCCGCCGTTTCCGCTGGATGTCCAGATAACACGACGGGCTCCACGGAAGACGGGAGCATTTGCAACAGGGCCGCCAACAGCGCCTCATCGCCTCCGTTGCCCATGCC
>JALQST010000307.1 GCA_023264315.1 Nodosilinea sp. BSH.14 | reverse complement strand
CACGTTGCGGAAATCGTGCTGGGGCAGAACCTTGGTTTTGCTAGTATCCCAGCGGCGATACAGATCCGCGCGGTCGTTGGCCCCAGGGCGAGACCAGTTGTAGCGACCCGAGGTGGCGCTGCCGATGCCGTAGCGCTTGAAGGAGGCCACTTCGTTGGCGGTGCGGGCGCTGTCCTCTTCGCGACGGTAGAAGTATCCAGCCCAGTTTTCTTCACAGGTGAGGTAGGTGCCCCAGGGGGTGTAGCCGTTGGCGCAGTTATTCAGGGTGCCGCGAGTTTGTTCGCCGCTGGGGGAGAAGGCCGTCACCATCATGGGGCTGCGGCGGGCGGGGCCAGTGATTTGGCAGCGGGTGGCGGCGGTGATCCGGGTGTTAAAGCGGGAATTGCGGTTAATCTCGTAGGTGTTGCCCTGCTTCACCACTTCCACAATCGTGACCCCGTGGGCCGCCACTTCCTTGTCAATTTCCACTGTGGGGCGGGCGTTGGTGTTCTCCGGGCCGTAGTCGGTGGGGCCATTGGGATGCACAAAGCCCAGGTCTTCGCAGACTTCATGGTTGATGGCCAGCAGCGCCCGATCCGTGCCGTTGGGATCCCAGGCGTTCCCGGCTCGGTTCAGGCCAAAGTAGTGCATGGCGTCGTGGTGGTCGCCCGCCCGCACGTCAAAGTCATTATCGGTGCCGTCGTTTTTGTAGGGGGTGACGTTGGCCTTGAGGGGATCACCCGTGGCCAGTAGCACCCGCGCCGTATAGCCGGGAGGCACAACCAAGGTATCGGCCACGCTCTTATTCACCGGAGCAAAGCTGAGCCCGAGGGTCGCCGCCCGGGCCACCTGCTGACCACCTTTTTTCAGGCTATCGGTGCCTAGGGCCAAGCCCATACCCAGCATGGAAGCCGCCGCCAGGGAAGAACCACCCTTCAAAAAGCCTCGACGGCTGACCCTAGCCCGCTCCAGGACTTGATCAAAGGAGTCGTTATTGGACGTGTTGTAGACCGCGTCTTCATTGTGGATCGCGTTCTTAATACTGGAAAAGAAAGAATTGTTTTTCGCCATGGCTCAGCCCGATGGAAACCCACATTATGTGACGCTGCAATCCTACAAAGCCCAGGTAAGGATGCCCTTAACCCACGATTACGATCACCTTAAGTCCCGGTAAAGGTTAGCGTTCATCGCCTATCCAAGCCAGGAGGGGGATCTGTCGAGAGGGAATGGGGTCGCCGATCAGAGCGGTCTCATCCCCAGGGGTCAAGCGGCTACTGCCAGCCCCCGAAACGGGAATTTTCTGCTAAAACAACCCATAGCCATATTCCCCAAACCCCCATGCTCAACCGGATGAAACCCCATTTGCCCCTGCTGGCCCTAGCTGGACTGAGTGCCCTGTCCTTGGGGATGGTGGCCGCGTTGACGAATACCGGTGGCCCGAGGGTATCCACGGGCGAGGTTGTTTCCGAATCTCCCTTGGCGGGGTGGCGAGACCAAACCCGCAGCGAGGATCCCGTACTGGATTTGGCCCTGCAACCGGCAGAACAGCGGGCCGAAGCCCTAGCCCAGTATGCCCAGGGGCCAAATTCCCGCAGCCAGCACCGGGCTCGATACCTCCTGGCGCTGGATTGGGTTGCGGCGGATCGGGGCGGTAGCGCTCTTCCGCTATTGGAAGGGCTGGAGGCGGACTACCCCGACATGGCTCCCTACATTTTGTTGGCCAAAGCCCAGGCCCAAACTGCCGCAGGCCAAGCCGAATCCGCCCAGATCACCCAGGATCGTTTGCTCACGGAGTATATCGACGATCCTGCTGTGGCCCCCCTGCTCTATGCCTTGGGACAACGGGATCCGACCCGGTGGGATGAGCTGTTGCAGCGGTTTCCCGACCATCCCAAAGCCGTAGATGTGGCCCACCAGCGGCTGACGGAGGATCCCAACCGGGCCGATGCCCTACCCCTGCTGCTGATCATGGCGCGGGCGGGGTTGCACCACCCCAGCGTGGGGGATGCGCTGCTGCGGCTGAAAAATCAGTTTGCCGACCAGCTTCAGCCAGAGGACTGGCAGACCGTGGGCTTTGGCCTGTGGCGGCGGGATGTCTACCGTGAGGCTGGCCCCGCCTATGCCCGGGCCACGCCCTCCCCTCGCAACCTGTACCGTGCCGCCCGGGGTTTGCAGATTGGCGGCCAGACGGAACGCGCCATCACCCTCTACAACCAGTTGGATCAGCAATTCCCCGATGCGCCAGAAACCGCCACCGGACTGCTACGGCTCACCCTCAGCCTGCCGGATGAGCAATCCCTGGGGGTGCTGGATCAGGTGATTGCCCGCTTCCCCGACCGCGCCGCCGAGGCCATGCTAAAGCGGGCGGAAATTTTGGATAAGCTCAACAGTGCCGCCTCCGCCCAGGCCACCCGTGAGACGATTCTGAAGGACTATAGTTCCAGCGAAGCCGCCGCCGAAATTCGCCTCAAAAACGCCCGCAACGCCGCCCAGCAGGGGGATTTGGCCATGGCCGTACGCTGGGGCCGCGATGCCCTCAAGCACAGCCCCGATGCCGACGATTCCGCCGAAGCGGGCTTTTGGGCCGGAAAGTGGGCCGCTGACCTGGGCCAAACCGACGACGCCCAAACCCTGTGGGAACAGGTAATTGCCGCCCATCCCGAATCCTACTTTGCTTGGCGTTCGGCGGTGCATCTGGGCTGGGATGTGGGGGACTTCACCACCGTGCGCGACAAGGTTCCGGCCATTGCCCCCCTCACCCGCCGCAGCCCCCTGCCCACCGGGTCAGATACCCTGAAGGAACTCTATCTTCTAGGCCAAGACCGCGCCGCCTGGGAACGCTGGCAGACGGAATACGTTAACCGGCAAGACCCCTCGGTGCCGGAGCGGTTTGTGGATGGCCTGATGCGTCAAACCCAGGGCGACTACATCGACGGTATTTTCCAGGTATCGAGTCTGTCTTGGGTGGATGAACCGGAGGACATCGAAGCCTACAAAGCCCTCAAGCAAAAGCCCGACTATTGGCACGGGGTCTATCCCTTCCCCTTTGCGGATTTGATTCAAACCTGGTCGGTGGAACGGCAGCTTAACCCGCTGCTGGTGTTGGCGTTGATTCGTCAGGAATCTCGCTTCATGCCCCGGATTCGCTCCGTGGCGGGGGCCACGGGGCTGATGCAGGTGATGCCCGACACCGCCAAGTGGATCAAAGACCGCGAACCCACCATCACCGAGTACGACATCACCGACCCCCACGACAACATCAAGCTGGGTACCTGGTATTTGGACTACACCCACCGCGAGTATGGCAACAATTCCATGTTCGCCATCGCCAGCTACAATGCAGGCCCGGGCAACGTCGCCAACTGGATCAACCGAGGCGGCTACCGCAACGACGACGACTTTGCCGACAAAATTCCCTTCCCCGAAACCAGGGGCTATATTCAATCCATCTTTGGCAACTACTGGAACTACCTACGGCTTTACGATCCCACCATTGCCGCCCAGGTCGAAAACGTGCAGCAGCGCCACCGATGAATGCCATCGATCCTGTACCTAAGTCGAGTGAGCTAACTCCACTATCCAACCTGGCCAAAGAAAAACCCCGGGATCCCTCCAGGTGTCCCAGGGTTTAACAATCAGGGTGCATCTACTCCTACCTATTACGGCAGGATAGGCGGACGTCCGGAAAAGTTGGAAGAAATTCCGGTCAAAACACGCGCTGCCCCTTCTGGGAGGGATTCATCCAGCCTAAAACTGTGCCCTTCGACAAGCTCAGACGGAAACCTCCCCCCTACCGCATTAGAGCCATGTAGGGGTCAGGAGACCAGCAATTATAACTTCGAGACTAGTTAGGATGTATTATCCGTGACTGTTGGCGT
>JALQST010000306.1 GCA_023264315.1 Nodosilinea sp. BSH.14 | reverse complement strand
CCCAGGGAAGGAAAACTGCTTGAAAAAGCGCTGCATCCCTTCTTCGTCTTCGCTCTTGTCAGGGTAGATCTCCGAGTAGGTGCCCTCTAGATACACCGGGCCGAGGACGCCAGGGGCACCATGGCCAGGGCCAGCTACGAAAATCATGTCCAGGTCGTACTTTTTAATCAGCCGATTGCAGTGGACGTAGGTAAAGCTCAGGGCCGGAGACGCGCCCCAGTGGCCCAGCAGGCGATGTTTAACGTGCTCTGGCTTCAGGGGTTCCTTCAGCAGTGGGTTGTCTTTTAGATAGATCATGCCCACCGCCAGGTAATTACAGGCGCGCCAATAGGCATGGAGTTTGTAAAGCTCGTCGTCGGTTAACGCTTGGGGCGGGGGAGAGAACGTTGCTACCATAGGAATCTCAAAAATGATGAATGAGGCAAACGAGTTACGGTCTAAGCCAGCGGATACCAACTGCGTCCTAAAGCAAGTAGCGGTCAGAAGGGTCAAATTCCTAATCTCAGATTCTTAATCTCAAAATTAGACTTCCCATGTCAGACCTTTGCACCGTAGCAACCCTGTCTTAAGGGGTGGTTAATGGGAGTGCGCAGGCGGGTTGACTGACAAAACCTGCTGGAACCCATATCTATCAAAGGGGCAGGAGACCTGACCTCTACGGTCTTTGCAACGGTAGGGGTAGGGTCGTCTGGCCTAACCAGCCTGGGGGCCGTCATCCAGAGGGACATCTACCCCCGCCAGGAATGGGGGCATGGCCATTGGCCGCGACGCAAATTAAGTGGGGATTAAAACCTAGAAGGTTTAGAATACCGAACAGGTTTTAAAATAGGTGTTGCCATTTTGACTGATCATCGTGGCTTTTCCCTGTAGAGATCTCCATTGGCGTTCCTAACTTGAATGAGCACAGAAAACTATCTCAATCATCCCAACTTTGGCCTGCTCTTCAGAATCTGCATGGTTGAAGAGGGTCAGGAGCTGTTTGCTACCCTCTATGCCCAGCGGTTATTTTTTCTGGTTACGAATGCGGGTACGGAAGGCATCGTCTTTCAGCCCCTAGGTCGCAGCAACGCCCGCCAAATGCTGGAAAACCGGATGCGGCTGTTGCGGCGAGCGGGACAGCAGGCGGACTATGATAAGCTTCAGCACACCTACAAGCAAACCTTCCAGTAACCCTTCAGGCATGGCAGATCCATGACAGTGATGGCCTCAGCGCAGCAGATCACCGAGCGGATTCGGGAATTGCAAGCCACCTTGCCCCCCAATGTAACTCTGGTGGCGGTGACGAAGCTGCTGCCTGTGGAGGTGATTCGTACGGCCTACGCGGCAGGGGTGCGTCATTTTGGCGAAAGCCGCGTGCAGGAAGCTATCGTCAAACAAACGGAACTTCAGGACTATCCCGACATCACCTGGCACCTGATCGGCCATCTGCAAACCAACAAAGCCCGTAAAGCGGTGGAGCATTTTCAATGGATCCATTCCGTCGATAGTCTACGGTTGGCAGAACGTCTGAATCAGGTAGCGGCAGAACTGGGGAAACGGCCCCACTGTTGTCTTCAGGCCAAAATGCTGCCCGACCCACCGAAAATGGGGTTTGACCTAGACGACCTGAATGCCGCGCTGCCTGTCCTCAACCAGCTCACCCACTTAGATATTTGCGGGTTGATGGCGATCCCACCCCAAAATGCTAGTCCAGAGGAGGTGCAGCAAGTCTTTACCGAGGCCCAGTGTCTGGCGGATCGAATCAGCCAATCTAACTTTTCTCACTTGAAGATTCTCCATCTGTCCATGGGTATGTCTGGCGACTATCCCCTAGCCCTGGCTGCTGGGGCAACGATGATCCGCTTGGGCACCACCCTGTTTGGTCCCCGACCCGATCTCTGAGCCTAGGGCGGTAGCGGTTTTCTATACCTCTATTGTTTGCACTTCCATAGGCCGCGAAACGGTCGGCCATCCCGGCCCGTGATGGCCATTGAGAGGAGAGTGAATTGGGGTAAGGATAGTGATCAATGATGGTGGATAATTAGGTAAACCTACGGGAGATTTATGTCGAGAGGGGTGTCACCCCTTAAGTGCACCGAGTGTCACCCCCTGATCTGGGGTTTGGGAGTGAAGTCCTTGTATGGCAGGGCTTTTAGGACTTTGCCAGCCTGGATATTAGGCTTATTGAAGGGCCGCCAGCGCGGTGGATCTGGGGAAATATTTAACTAGATATGAATCCTCTATCCGTTTTGGGAAATTCGTGTATACTGTGGCTCAATATTCTGAAAGCAGGGTATTTGCAAGGTCAGCGTGCCTTTGATACCCTTTCAATTGGGGAGGTGAAAAGCATAGTCAGAGATTCCTTCCACCATGTCGGCTCAGTTACCACTAGGATTTTAGAGCCAAGGTTAAACAGTTACGGGAATCTACTGAGTTCCACGCTTTCTGTTGGGAGCCCCAAGGAGCTTCCTCGATCATTTGTTCCCTCTGTCCACCGATTCCTCAATTTTTTGAAAAAATCGTTGGCAAATTGATGTTAGGCGCTATCATGGCCACCGAATAGCCCAAGGTTAGATAGCTCCGTGAATTCACTGATTGATTCATTGGAGTTCCCCAGTTTAAGAGAGTGATAGTCATCGTGGAGTGTAAGTTGTGAGCAATGTCTTCGCTAAACTGCGGGATTTCGTTGGTCTCAACGACCCGGCAGATTATGAGTACGAGTACGAAGAAATGGATGGTGAGGAGTACCAAAACCTGTATCAGGAAGAAAACCCTCAGCCTCCGGTTCAGCCCATGCCCGAAGAACCGCGCCGCAGTCCTCGTCTGCGCGACCGTATAATGACCTCTAATACAGGAATGACGTCTATGGCCAGCAATGTAATTGGTATGCCCGGTGCTATGAACGGTGCCTCTGAAGTGGTGGTGATGGAGCCCCGATCCTTCGAGGAAATGCCCATGGCGATCCAAGCCCTGCGGGAGCGTAAGTCCGTGGTGCTGAACCTCACGATTATGGATCCTGACCAGGCCCAACGGGCTGTAGACTTTGTGGCTGGTGGCACCTACGCCATCGATGGCCACCAAGAGCGCATTGGCGAAAGCATTTTCCTGTTTACCCCCAACTGCGTCCAGGTGAGCACCCCCACCGAGTACGAAGAAGAAACCTTTGTGGGTCGGCCCCAGTCCATGCCCATGGCTGGCCAAATGCCCCCCGCTCCCTCCTGGGGCACCGATCAGATCGCTCGTATGGCTTAGGTTTGCGGTGGTCTAGAGAATGCCCGCCAGGGTTGGTTTCCCATATGCAAGCTTTGCGCAAGATAGTTGCGCTCGTACTTAGGCTATCCATTGGCATGACTGCTCTCACGATCTGAGCGGGCTCCAAATCGGAGTTCGCTCAAATTCTTGTGTCTGGGCAAGCCAATCTTGGGTCTGGGCTAGTCATTAAGAAGGATTAGACAACATCACCATGGCAAACGGAAATCTAGGGGTCATTGGCGGCGGTGTGATGGGGGAGGCCATCCTGTCTCGGTTAATCGAGCAGGGCATTTTTCAGGCCTTGCAGATTATCGTGAGCGATCCCCAACTGGCCCGCCGCGAGTTCTTAGAACAGACCTACGGCGTCCGCACGACGACGGACAACGCCTTGGTGGTGGTCGAGGCAGCAACTATTTTGCTGGCGATTAAACCCCAAATGTTAGACATCGTGGCCCAAGACCTCCGTGGCCGTGCGCCCCAGAATGCGGCACCGTTGGGACTGTCGATTTTGGCGGGAATTCCCCTGGCTCGTCTAGAAGCGGCCTTCCCCGGTTGGGCTATGGTACGCGCTATGCCCAATACGCCTGCCACCGTGGGGGCTGGGGTCACGGCCCTTGCCACAGGGGCCAGTGCCA
>JALQST010000305.1 GCA_023264315.1 Nodosilinea sp. BSH.14 | reverse complement strand
AGCGCCAAGCCACCAAGGACGCCGGGAAAATTGCGGGTCTGGAAGTGCTGCGGATTATCAACGAACCCACCGCCGCCGCTCTCGCCTACGGCCTAGACCGCAAGAGCAACGAAACCATCCTGGTGTTTGACCTAGGGGGCGGCACCTTCGACGTGTCCATCCTGGAAGTGGGCGATGGCGTGTTTGAGGTGCTGGCCACCAGCGGCGATACCCACCTGGGCGGTGACGACTTCGACAAGAAGATCGTAGACTTCCTGGCGGGCGAATTCCAGAAAATGGAAGGCATCGACCTGCGGAAAGACAAGCAAGCCCTGCAACGCCTCACCGAAGCGGCTGAAAAGGCCAAAATCGAGCTGTCCAGCGTCACCCAGGCGGAGATCAACCTGCCCTTCATCACCGCCACCCAGGATGGCCCCAAACACCTGGAAATGACCCTCGCCCGTGCCAAGTTTGAAGAGCTCTGCGCTGATCTGATCGACCGCTGCCGCATCCCCGTGGAGCAAGCCCTGAAGGATGCCAAGCTGAGCAAGAGCGACATCAACGAAGTGGTGCTGGTGGGTGGTTCCACCCGGATTCCTGCTGTTAAAGAGGTGGTGAAGCGCACCCTGGACAAGGATCCCAACGAAACCGTGAACCCTGATGAAGTGGTGGCCGTGGGTGCCGCCATTCAGGGCGGTGTGTTGGCCGGGGAAGTGAAGGACATCCTGCTGCTGGACGTGACTCCCCTGTCTTTGGGTGTGGAAACCCTGGGCGGCGTGATGACCAAGCTGATCCAGCGGAACACCACCATCCCCACCAAGAAATCCGAGGTGTTCTCCACTGCCCAGGATGGCCAAACCAACGTGGAGATCAAAGTGCTCCAGGGCGAGCGGGAAATGGCTGCCGACAACAAGAGTCTGGGAACCTTCCAGCTCTCCGGCATTCCCCCGGCTCCCCGTGGCGTGCCCCAAATCGAAGTCACCTTCGACATTGACGCTAACGGCATCCTGAACGTCACCGCCAAGGACAAGGGGACAGGCAAAGAGCAGACCATCACTATCTCCGGGGCCTCCACCCTGGATGAAAAAGACGTGGAGAAAATGGTCAAAGACGCCGAAGCCAACGCCGCCGCCGACAAGGAGCGTCGGGAGCGCATCGACCTGAAGAACCAGGCCGACTCCCTTGCCTACCAGGCCGAAAAGCAACTGGCCGACATGGGCGACAAGGTACCCGCCGCCGACAAGGAGAAAGCCGAAGGGCAGATCAAGGAACTGAAGGACGCCATTGCCGCCGACCATTTCGACCGCATCAAGTCCCTCACTGAACAACTCCAGCAAACCCTCTATGGCATTAGCACCAACCTGTACCAACAGGCCGGGGGCGATGCAGCAGGTGCAGCGGATCCCGGAGCCTCCAGCGGTGCCAGCGGTGGTGACGACGACGTGATTGACGCCGAGTTCTCGGAACCCGAAGGCAAGTAAGCCTGGGTTGACGTGAGAACTTGGCCCTAGGGCTTGCTCCGGCTAGCAAGCAAGCGGATGGAAGGAATCCATCCGCTTTTTTTGTGGACTATCCGTGGATCGCAAAGTCTGTGAAAGACCTCACCCCCAACCCCTCTCCCGGCAGGAGAGGGGAGCCGGAAATTTCCGCTGCGTTCTAGACCCGGAAGGGTTCCGATTGAGGCGTAAATTCAATGGGGAGGACAGCTTCCACGTTTTCTTGGGGGTTCGGAATGATGACGTGGGTGGTCACTTCGGCATAGCCCGGGCAGGCATTGGCCGCTTCTAGGCCAGCGGCCACGGCTCGGTTTACCTCGCCAATGGGGCCACGCACCGCCACAAACTGCCGCCCACTTTCGGATCGGTCGTACTTTGTTAGGGTCACTCGTCCGGCTTTGACCATCGCATCGGCGGCGGCCAATACCGCTGGAAAGGTCTGGGTTTCAATCACGCCAACCGCAATGGTCATGGGAGGTGTCCTTAGTGGATAGAAAAGGGGATACAACAAACGGTATCCAAACTATACCCCGAGACCCCACCCTGAGGGCTAGACCTTAATCCCACTCGGTTCTCCGGGAGCCGCGATGATGCGATCACAGCCCGATTCCGGTTTGGCCCAGTCGTAGTGGCAATCCCTAGGATCGCCCCAGCAGAGGCTGAGGTAAAGCTCGGTCTGGGCCGCCGACAGTTCGGCCCATTCGCAGGCGGTGATCAGGGCGTCTAGGTGGTCGGTGGTGATGGGCTGGGGCGGACGACCCGCTTGCCATAGGCATAGGCTGGGGGTGGCGGCTCGCCAAAACTGAACCATGGCCGATTTGGCCGCCGTGAGGGTAAGTTTGTCAGCGGGGATGGCAATCAGTTGGGGATGCAACTCTGGCACCCGTAGGCGTTGACCCTGGAAGTGACAGGTGTGCCACACCAACCCAGACACCCCATGCTGTCGTTGATAATCGTGGATTTGAACCTGAAAGTCTTGGAAAGCAAAGACTTTACTGAGTCGGTTGGCTCCCAGGGCTTTGGCAATCACGGGGTTGTCCAGGCGCTCTGCGGAGGAGAGCACCACCCGTTCGCCTTGCCAGGTGGCTCGCAGTTCTTGATCTAAAAACGCCAGCAGTTGTTCGGTGGTGTAGGTCATGGGTGGCCTGGATTGAGGGTGAACGGTCTCAGCCGTAGGCTCATCCTAGCAACGACGCTGGCCCACCCTGACGGGAAGCAAGCTACACCCTAAATCCCTCTCCCTTTGGGAGAGGGACTTTGAAACTCTAGCTCCCCCTCTCCTCGTGGGAGAGGGGGCTGGGGGGTGAGGGCTTCCGGGGCATCGGGCTACTGAGCTCAACCCGAACTGAGGCTAGATCTAGGACTGATTTCTGGGTGGTTTTGTGGTGGGTGTAGGGGATGTGGCTGGCATCGAGGACGTTTTCTAGCAGGGTGAGGGCGTCGTAGGGCAGGTCTCGAAAGGTGTTGAGCATCACCCAGCCGTCGGGTTCTTCCTCCACCGGGTCGATGATGGGCACCGCCACCTGGGGCGCGTTTTCCGCCTTGCCGGGGTAGACAAATAGCAAGCCCTGCTTCACCGTCGTCGGCAGGGCTAGGGCACAGGCCCGCGAGGAAATCTGTGCCTGGGTGTCCTCCGGCTGCTGGGGAATGTGCTCGCAGGTGCCATCTCCCCCAAAAGCCCAGCCGTGGTAGGGGCATTCCAGCAACCCCGCTTCGTTCACCCGGCCCTCCGACAGGGGCGCGAGGCGGTGGGGGCATTTGTCCTCAAACACCCGCCAGGTGGTCGCCTTGGGATCCCACCAAATCACAATTCCTCGATCCAGCAGGGTAAACCGGGTGGGCAAAGCCTTGTCCAAGTCCTCCACGTAGGCCACGGGATACCAAGCTTCGGCTACATCGAAGCGGCTAGGATCGGGGCCGCCCGCAGGCAAGCCCTGGGGTTCCTGGCCAAGCAAGGCATTGGGTTGAGTGGAGGTTGCCGTCATCGGGGGTCACGCTGCGTCGCTACTATCCCTCCATTGTGTTACAAAACTTCGCAATCGGTGGGTTCCATCGTGAAGTTGGCCGATGCGTAGTGACCAGGCTGTCGATCAGGGCCTTCCTCACCCTAGATCCTTCAATTACGGCAAAGCCCATCGTTCTTAACCTAAGAGTAAGCAGGGGTTAACCAGCCTTTGAAGTTCGGTTCATGCATAAGGTGATAGGGTACATATCGGCTACGGCATACTGCCTCTATAGCCATTGAGCTTAGAACCTGGATCTTCCAGGAGTCCTAGCTCAACTAACTTTAACTAGCCTTCATGATTGAGGGTGTGAGGAGAGATAATCGAATGTCTAACCTACTGTGGAAAGCTTTGCTTGCGGCTCCCGCTGCCGGTGCAGCCTTTGCCGTGTCTAGCGTG
>JALQST010000304.1 GCA_023264315.1 Nodosilinea sp. BSH.14 | reverse complement strand
CGGAACTCCAAGCCCTGAGGTCTGTCATTGAAGCGGAGTTAGCCCATGTGCTGGAGCATCCCCAAACGGGACGTTGGGCCGCCGATTCCCAAGCCTTGAGCCACCGATTTCGCAGACATTGGTCGGACTGGTTTACCTTTCTTACGCATCCTGAGGTCAAGCCCGACAACAACGAGGCCGAGCGAGGCTTGCGACCCGTGGTGATTCATCGCAAAGTCTCCGGTGGTGCCCGCAGTGATTGGGGGGCTCAGTTAGTCGCGATGATGTTCAGCTTTCTCGAATCCATGCGCCGTCAGGGTAACAACGCGGTAGACCACCTCTTTGAGCTCATCGCCGCTTCGGGGTGCTCGCCCCCTGCTCTTTCACCGGGATAATCCTGGGGTGTTGGAGGCTTTCTCATTAAGTCTCCCTTATTGCTGTGACTAATTACATAAAATCATCTTTAATCCGTTAATTTTGAACAAGGTATGATTTATGGCTAAATTACTGTTACAGTAAGCCAAGCCTGCCGCACAGATCATACTCTCGCAAGGGTTACAAACTGAGGTTGATCTTGATACTTGCCAAACCGATCTGCATATGTTGTTTGACAAGGCTCACCCTCCAAAAATAGGAGCTGCAACACTCCCTCGTTTGCATAGATGCGACAATCAGCGCTAGAAGCATTGCTGAATTCTAGGGTCAGATATCCCTCCCAAGATGCTTCAGCTGGAGTTATATTTGCGATAATCCCGCAACGAGCCATTGTTGATTTTCCTATGCAAACGACTGTAATATTGGCTGGAATTTTCAACCTTTCTAATGAGACACCCAAGGCATATGAATTTGCTGGAATAATAAAGAAGGAGCCATCCTCATCAGTTTTTAGAGGAACAGATTCGAGATTTTCTGAATCGAACCTTTTGGGGTTGACAATTGTGCCGGGAATGTGCCTAAAAACTCTGAAGTCAGAAGGAGCTAGTCTCAGATCATACCCATAGCTAGACAATCCATAGCTAATTACAGGTCGATTATCAACCTCCCGAACTAGCAAGCTCTCAAATGGCTCGATCATCCCTTTTTGAGCTTGTTCAAGTATCCATTTGTCGTTTTTAAGCATTTTGATTCGGCCCAGAGCAGAGCAATGTACACTAAATCTTAGCAGTAATTACTATCCCCTTGACCGTCCATGGTGGGTTCTCTGTAGCGCAACGCTGACTATAGCTGCTGAAAGTAGCTTTACGATTCGGCGCTAGTAGAACGTAGGGACAGCAACCGCCCTCTTAGCCACGTTCTATTGAGTTATACCGAACAACCCTAGGCTGAAAAGTTGCGCCGAAACTCCGTGACTTGATCCGCCACCGTCAACAGGGCCTCTGGCATTTCGGGGCCGGTGAGAATGATATCAATTTGGGGTGGGCGGTGACGCAGCAGATCCACCACGTCATCGGCGGCAATCAGGCCATAGTGAACCGCAAGGCTGAGTTCATCCAGCACCACCAGCCCGTAGCGGCCCTTATTGACCACCGCCTGGGTATGTTGCCACAGATCGGCCACGGCCTGTCGGGCCTCTGGGCTGGCCGGGGCTTCATGGATGCAGTAGGGCAGGGCACAGCGAATCCAGTCTAGGTTTTGGCCGAGCTGCATGGGCTGATTCGGGCCTTGATCCATGCCGCCCTTGAGAAACTGGACAATGAGCGCGGGCTTGCCCTGCTCGGCGGTGCGGAGTGCCTGCACCATCACGTTGGTAAAAAAGCTGCGGTGAATGGAGGTATACACCTGCACCGTTCCCTCAATGGTTTGCAGCAAGGGATGACGAAGCACAGCGGGCGAGGACGAGGCAAAGCCCGTCACTTTGAGTTGGGAAACCATCGAGATAGGAAGCCGTTCTACAAATGCTGGGCTAAATATAGCGTACTTTTAGGATTCAAAGCCCTGGAAGACACCATATGTCATGAGACTTGATAGAGGCGAGAATCCACAAAATAGGCCCAACCCCAGGGCGAATCCCAAGGGTCTGCTGTATTCTAGGGGACGACCTCTCTCCCCGATCTCTACCTATGGTTTGGCAACGTCCGGATGGTCGCGCCCCCGATCAACTGCGCCCGGTCAGTTTTCAGCGACGGTTCACCAAATTTGCCGAGGGGTCGGTGTTAACCCGTTGCGGCGATACCCAAGTACTCTGTACCGTGGGGGTTGAGGAAGGCGTACCGAAGTTTTTGCAGGGCACAGGCCGGGGCTGGCTCACAGCGGAGTATCGCATGTTGCCCGGAGCCACCCCCCAGCGCCAAACCCGCGAAATGCTGAAACTCTCGGGTCGCACCCAGGAAATTCAGCGGCTCATTGGCCGTAGCCTGCGCGCCGCCCTAGATTTTGAACGCCTCGGAGAACGTACCCTGGTAGTGGATGCCGATGTCCTTCAGGCCGACGCTGGCACCCGCACCGCCTCGATTACAGGTGGTTATGTAGCCTTGCAGGACGCTATCAACACCTTGCTAGATCAGGGTATCCTCACCGAATCGCCCCTCGTTCATCAGGTGGCTGCCGTATCGGTGGGGTTGCTAGAGAACGAGGTTTTCCTCGACCTAGCCTACGAAGAAGATGTGGCCGCCACGGTGGATTTTAACGTCGTCCTCAATGGCGACTTAAACATTATTGAAGTGCAAGGCACCGCTGAAGAAGGCAGCTTCAGCCGTCACCACATGAACCAAATTCTCGACATGGGAGAGGTGGGCATTAAGCAACTCCTCGCCGCCCAGCGGGACGCCTTTACCCATCCCTAGGTCAGCCAAAATCGTGGGCATGAAAGCCCATCTATTAAAGCGATGGAATGCGCTGGAGGACGTTTTGGGCCAGCAGCATCTCGAACTGAGACCGAATGGCCTTGGCGATGGTTTCATCGGCCATGGCCACGCCCATTTCGATGTTTCTGAGGTGGGCAGCTTCCGTAAAATTGGCGGAGGTAACGAGGAACCAATCTTCATCCACCACCACACATTTGGCATGGAGGCAGGCGTTCGTGTCGGCGGTCATGGCCATGGTGCGGGGGTCGTGGAAGACTTCGGGGAGGCGTTTCCCCGGCCAGACCTGGTGGCGGAAGGTTTCGGCAAACTGGCGCAGGAGCACCGAGGCGGGGGTTTTGTCTTGGTACTTGCGCTTGACGTTGAGGAACATGCGCACTTGGAGATCGGGGTTGGCGTCCATTCGTTCGGCGAGGGGCCGAAAGAGGTCTTGCCCTTTGGGGCCTTGATCAATGGCAAAGCTGGCGATGAGAACGCTGTGCTGGGCTTGGCTGAACAATTCCCGCACCACGATGCGGGTATCGCGGCTTTCGGTGCCAGGGATTTCTGGCCCTGTCCACACGAGGTCGATGTGATCCTGCTTGGTCTGGGATTGGGCTCGTTCGTCGGCCAGGGCTTGCAGGAGGTAGACCAAATGCCCACAGGCCATGCCCTGCTGGTGCAGGCGGTTGAGTTCCTGGGCCACCGTCGCCAGGGCCGCATCGGGCACATAGCCACTGAGGGCCACCGCAGACGTGGGCAAACTGAAGCGCCCCGTTTCGATTCCGCCAGCCAAGCCTAGGAGTGTGGGGCGACTGAGATGGACAAAAGGCGACATGACGCGGCTTCCAAAAAAGACAAGGGCAACCTTGTAGCCCCTCCCCATGGCGTCACCGAAAATTGGGATGCCCTTCGCTAGAACGTCCCGTCGAGGGCTTCTAGCGAAGGGCCGCAGATACCTAGGGCAGGTGTTCGCATGGGGGGCTACCTTGCGATAATAGCGGCAAGACCTCCTGTGACTAAATGACTATAGTTGTTGAGCTTTTGCCCCCGGTTGCTCCCTGGGCACTAAGCTGATGTGCATCTAAATTGCATGTTAGCATTCTCTGAAGCCATTACTGCAAGGCTTTTGAAGCAATCTAGCCA
>JALQST010000303.1 GCA_023264315.1 Nodosilinea sp. BSH.14 | reverse complement strand
AATTACTTCTCCTATCTTAAACCCAAGGACACCATCTGGGACCAGTCACTTACTCGGGACATGACCGCGTTATGGAATAAACACATGGCATGAAGAAGATAGCTATCCACCTCCCGGTCTGGCAGCGCGTAGAGATGACCGCGGCCTGTTACGAGGGCATCGAAAGGATACGCAAGGAGTTCCTCCGGGAAGGCTACGAACTAGTCCCTTATATCGGCGTTTCTGAGCCCGTTCACGCGCTTCTCGCGGAAGAGTATGGGTACAAGTACAAAGAAGTAACCAACGAGACGCTAGGGCTCAAAAATCAAGCTCTATTCGAGTGGATGAAAGAGGACGACTGGGACGTGATGATGCAGCTCGGCAGCGACGACTTCCTACTTCCGGGGGCTGGGAAGTACATAGCCGAGAACATCGAGGAACACGACTTTGCGTGTTTTAGAAATATCTACATGTTCCGCGCTGACACCCGCGAAGGGACGCTATTTCAAGGCTATCCGTGCGGAGCGGGTCGCTTTATGAAGCGCTGGATCGCGGACAAAGTAAAGTTGATGTGGAGCAGCAGGCGGGTGGGGTTGGATGGCTGCTCCGCTCAGCACCTCTTCGCTTCCCTCCCCCAGGCTCACGATCAGGTCGTCCACATGGGTGCTCGTAATATCTAAATCCATCGTTCCTCGTCCATCCTCACGGTGTTATCCATCGCCCATCCTACAATCTGGCCCGTAATTCAGTTTTGATGCGGTGCAAGATGGACGCTTCGTCGAGGCTGTCTAAAATGTGGCGAACCACGGCCCTTGGCCCCTCTGGCCCCCAGGTGGCCCCGTTGGTGAGGTAGGTTTTGGTGACTTGGCCGAGGCCGTAGGTGGAGAGTCCGGCGACGGCGGCCTGGGCGATGGCCACGGGGATGTAGGGCGCGAGGGATAGCCCCCCGGTGGCGATGGCTGACACCCCCAGCAGCCCCTTCAGGGAACTAAGGCCCACCGTTACCACCAGTTCACTGAGGGTGATGCCGCCAAGGCCGATGGCGATTTGCTTGAGCAGTTGAACCGCCGCTGCCTGGGTCATGGGCAGGCCGTAGATCCGCGACAGGGTGAGGATCAGCGACACATCAATGATTGCGCCACTGAGCAGGTCAGCCATGGTAATGGGGTTCAGGGCCACGGCCACGGCGGTAATCATCACCCCATTCCAAATGGTGTCGTCGGCGATGCGATCGCAAATTTGCCGCTTCTGTTCAACGATCTCCGCACTCACCGCATCGGCATAGAGCAGGGTGTTCAGGGCCACCAGGGCTTTTCCCTCCCGGTGCAGGATGTCTAAAATCTTTAGCTTCAGGGCATCCACCTGGGGCGTTCCCCGCACGGTTTTGTAGGCCACGGTGCCATCGGCCTGGGCCACCGCCTGCACCGCCAGGGGCGAGGCCGCCGCCAGCACAATCTCCTCCGGCGCGATCAACTCCTTCAGCCGCTGGTCGCGGAGGGTGTCGTAGATCTGCTGGCGGTCGGTTTCTGGGTACTGATCCACCTTGTTCAACACCAGCAAAATCGGCTTGCTGGCCTGCCGTAGGGTGTGGAGCGCCTCGTACTCCACCCGCGTTAGGTCTCCGGCAATCACAAACAAAATCAAATCCACCTGGGCGGCAATGCGCTGGGCTAGGGCGGCCCGTTCCTCCCCCGCCACCTCATCCAGCCCCGGGGTGTCGATCAGCTCAATCCGCGACTGGCCGACACTTTCCAGGGACACCCGCAGCACATCGGGGGTATCATCCTGGGACTCCCCAGGGATGTCCCCATGATCGCCCTCGGCCAGGTCGTGATGGGTTCCCCGATCCCATCGCTCCCGGCTCACCGTCCACCGTGCCCCCTCCACCACCTGTGTAACCCCGTGGGTGGGGCCAGTGGCAAACACCTCCGCCCCCAGCAGCGCATTCAGCAGCGACGATTTGCCCCGCCCCACCAGGCCAAACACCGCAATGTGGACGACGGTATTCTCCAGCTTATCCAGCAGGCCGCTGAGGCTGTTCAGCGCCTCGTCTAGCCCGGTGCGCTCCCGTGGGGTGAGCTTCAGCCGCTGCACCAAATCCCGCAGGGCCTCCTGGGCACGGCGATAGTTGAGGTCGTCTTGCAACCCCTGGAAATCCCCCACCAGTTGCCCTAGTTCCTGCTCCACCTCCTCCCAGGTGGGGGGTGGGGCAGGCGGTGGCGGCAGGGGACGGGTGGGCAAAGGCGACGGGGGGACGGGGAACGGGGGGGCGGTGTCCCCATCGGGATCTCCCCAGGTGAGGGCGGCGTCTACCTCGTCCCAGTCGGCATCAAGGGCCACGGCTAGGTTGGCCCCGTCGTGGCTGGGGGAGGGGGAAGATGATTTGCTGGACGCCATGGCCGATGGTGTGCTAGCCCGAACCTTCAGCATAGCGAAGGGTTAGGGGCATCGTCGGGGAAATTCCTGGGGGATAACCGAAATTTATGGCGATGGCGATGAATCCCCGGGCAAGGGATGCGAGAATAGGTCAGAAATGAGGCCGGGACGGGGCACAATGACCGCTGCCACCCTCTATCTCACCCCCATCCTCTGACCACAATCCTCCTGACGGGGTTGGGTTGATCTGCATTATCAGGACAAGACGTGCATCATGGGCAGTATCGAGTTCAAAACACCGGGTCAGCAGGCGGTCTACTACCGAATTTTGCCCTGGATGCATGACCTATTCGGGGAATCCCTGGTGGTGTTTGAGGATGAGCCGCTGTTCATCGTCAACCTGGGGTCGGCGGTGGCCTCCACGCGGGTTGTCCCCTGGCACGAAGACGAAACCCTGATCACCACCCGCGCCTACGTGGTGACGGATATTCACCTCACCCCAGAACTGAGCTACTACCTGCTGCGGGAAAACAACAGCATTTACTTTGGCCGCTTTGCCTACGATGCCGAAAACGACATCGTGTTTGAGCACAGCCTGCTCGGGGACGACTGCGATCAAAACGAACTGAACCACTCCGTCACCACGGTCATCCGCATTGCCGACAACTACGATGACGAAATTGTGGCCCGCTGGGGGGGCAAACGCGCCCTAGACCGCTGGGCGTCCTAGGCCATTTGGGGCACTGTCCCTGGGGCTGATCCAGCCGAGACCCCGATGGATACCATGGGCCTGTTGTGATGAGGATGGGTGTCATGGGGCAACGTCGTTTTCGCCGCCTGCGCTGGGTGGCCATGGCTCTGCTCACGCTGTGGCTGACGGTGCAGGGGTCGTCCTATGGAGCTCTGGCGGATCGGTCGGCGGCGGCGGCGATGCCCGCAGCGGGATGGGTGGGCCACACGGGCACCGTGGGGGCAACGGCGACCCCAGTTGCCCCCACGGTGGAGCGGCTGTTTGCCTTCGATGAGCCCCAACTGTTGGCCCAGTTGCACCCGTTACCCCAGGGAAGCCTTGCCCTACCGCAGTTTGACCCGAGGGTGAACGGGTTTCAGTTTTCCAACCAGGAATTGATTGAGGCCATCGACCTCCAGCGCCATGGGGCCAACTGGGAAACGGTGATGACGGCCCAGCTTCAGCGCTTGTTTGGCAACCAGGTTTGCCTCGGGCAGGCGGCGCAGGGCTGTGTGCTCACCTCGGCGGCGCGGGATTGGCTGCGCACTCAGTTGGGCCGGATGAATTTGGGCCTGTCGGACGGCATGGCGGCGGCGGCCCTCTCCCTATGGCAACCACGACCGCAGCGGCTTCCCTGGTGGCAGCGGTTGGTCAACGGACTGCTGGGGCGCACGGTGTTTGGCCTTGCCCGCAATCTGTTTGAGCTGCAAACCTACATCGCCAACCTGTTTCTCATGCAGAGTGTGCCGGAGGTGGCCCAGCAAACCCAGGCTATCCGCGATAGCCGCACCCCCACCCAAATTTTGCTGGCCATGCTCAATAGTTTCCTCGGCGGTGCCC
>JALQST010000302.1 GCA_023264315.1 Nodosilinea sp. BSH.14 | reverse complement strand
GCAGGTGCTATGAAGCAGAAACCTAGATCGCGAGGTTTAGGAATCACCGTGGGTTTACCCCGGTGAGGATGTCAAAGGCGTCACAAAGGATTGGGGAAGGGCGAGGAGACCTCGCCCCTACGAGGGGTTGGGTCGTCCTTGGGATTATCGCATTAGGAGAGGCGGGGTTTGAATTTCCGCAACCGCAGGGCATTGCTGACCACGGACACGGAGCTAAAGGCCATCGCCGCCCCGGCAATAATCGGGTTCAGCAGCCAGCCTACCAGGGGATAGAGCACCCCCGCCGCAATGGGAATGCCGAGGACGTTGTAGATAAAGGCGAAGAACAGGTTTTGACGAATGTTCCGCAGGGTGGCGCGGGAGAGCTGGATGGCGGTGACGATGCCGTGGAGGTCGCCGGAGATCAGGGTGATGTCGCTGGCGGCAATGGCCACATCGGTTCCGGTACCAATGGCCATGCCCACATCGGCCTGAGCCAGGGCAGGGGCGTCGTTGATGCCATCACCCACCATGGCCACGATTTTCTGTTCTCGCTGCAAGTCCTGAATCACCGACGCCTTTTGGTCGGGACGCACCTCAGCGATGACGCGGGCAATCCCGACCTCCTGGGCGATGGCTTCGGCGGTGCGGCGGTTGTCTCCGGTCAGCATCACCACCGCTAGGCCCATCCGCTGTAACAGGCTGATGGCGTGGACGGAGGAGGGCTTCACCGCATCGGCAATGGCCAAAATGGCCTCCACCTGGCCATCCACCGCCAGCCAAACCACCGTGCGGCCTTGGACTTCCAGCCGTTCCCAGGGTTCCTGAAGGGCGTCTGTGACGAGGCCCAATTCTCGCAGCCAGCGATGGGTGCCGATCTGTACCCAGTGGCCATCCACAGAGCCTTGGACGCCGCTGCCTGCCATGGCCTCAAAATCCTGGGCATCGCTTAGGCTCACCTGCTGGGTTTCGGCATAGGCCACCACCGCCTCGGCCAGGGGATGCTCGGAATACTGCTCTAGGGAGGCCGCCAGCCGCAGCAGCGCCAGTTCGTTGCCCTGGGCCGTGCCGCGCACCGTCACATAGTCCGTCACCGTGGGTTTGCCCTGGGTGATGGTTCCGGTTTTGTCGAGCACAATGGTTTGGATGCGGTGGGCCAGTTCCAGACTGTCGGCCCCTTTGATGAGAATGCCGTGTTCCGCCCCCTTGCCCGTGCCCACCATAATCGAGGTCGGCGTGGCCAAGCCCAAGGCACAGGGGCAGGCAATGATCAACACGCCCACGGTGGTCGTCAGCGCCATGGTGAGGTTGCCCGTGGCCAGCATCCACACCCCAAAGGTCAGCACCGCAATGGCCATCACCACGGGCACAAACCAGGCCGTGACTCGATCCGCCACCCGCTGAATGGGAGCCTTCGACCCCTGGGCCTGCTGCACGAGGGTGACAATCTGGGCCAAAAAGGTATCCTTGCCCACCCGCGTGGCCCGAAACTTGAAGCGGCCCGTTTTGTTGAGGGTGGCCCCAATCACCTCATCGCCCGCGCCCTTTTGCACCGGGACGCTCTCCCCCGTCACCATGGATTCATCTAGGGTGGAACTGCCCTCCAAAATTTCGCCATCCACCGGGATTTTTTCGCCGGGACGCACCACCACAATGTCCCCCAGCATCACCTCGGTAATGGGGATGTCCATCGTTTGGCCCCCGCGCACCACCCGCGCCGTCTTCGGTTGCAGACCAATCAGGTTGCGAATCGCCTCGGAGGTTTGCCCCTTGGCCCGGTTTTCCAGCAAATTCCCCAGCAAAATCATGGCGATGATGACGGCGGCCACCTCAAAGTAGACCTCCACCATGTCGCCGTGGCTGTGGAACCGCTGGGGGAACAGCATCACCACCACAGAATAGAGATAGGCGGCTCCGGTGCCCACGGCCACCAGGGTATCCATCGTGGCGGTGCGGCGCTTCAGGGCTTTCCAGGCATTGACAAAAAACGACTGCCCCGCCCACCCCATCACCGGAGTGGTGAGCACAAACTGAAACCAGGGCACATGGAGCCAGTCGGGGATGAAGGGCATGGGAATCCCGGTCATCATCGGCAGCGACCCGACGATCAAAATCGCCCCAATCCCCAGGCTAAATGCCGCCTTCCGCAGCAGGTGCCGCCGCTCGGTTTCCCGCTCCTGTCGGTCGGCCTCGTCGTCAAAATCCAGCACGTTGTCGTTCAGGGGTTGGGCACCGTAGCCCGCCGCCGCCACCGCCGCCTGGATCTCGGCCACCATGACCCCCTGGGCATCGTAGGTGACAGCGGCCTGCTCCGCCCCAAAGTTGACGTTGCAGGCTTCCACCCCCGGCACCGCCAGGATAGCCGATTCCACATTCCCGGCACAGGCCGCGCAACTCATGCCCCGCAGCTTAAAGGTTTGGGTGGTTTGGGCCGTGTGGGTGAGCATGGTGCCCTCCTAGGCAACGGTATAGCCAGCGGCCACAATGGCCTCTTTAATCGCAGTTTCCGAAGCGCTGGTGGTAACAGAAACGTCCTTGGTTTTGGGATCTGCCGCCACTTCGGCCCCGCCATCAACGGCCTTCACCGCCTTGGTCACGGCCTCCACACAGGCGGAACAGGCCAAGTTAGGTACCTTAAAATTCAATGTCATCGCGACACCTCAAGACTCACAATCGGTAAATGACTGAGACCCACTCGCAGCATGGGCACCGCCCACCAATAGGTAGCGAACGGCTCAAGTCTACTTTTGTTATTGTGAAGCCTACAGTGAACTGTAGGGTCAAGGGGGTGGTGAAAATCAACGTTAGAATGACGGCATCGAGACGACAGCAGCATCTCCCCCTGGTTCTAGCGCGATGACTACCCAGCCCCAACCCGAACCCACCCTCAGAGACCTGGCGAACAAGCTGGATCAACTCACTGCCGATGTGGATCAGCGGTTTGATGCCCTCAGCCGCGAGATGGAGCGATCTAACGATAAGTTTGACGCTTACCAAAAAGGAACCCAATGGGTGGTGCAGTTGGCCTTTACCCTCATCGCCAGCGCCACCATTACCGTCATTCTGACCTCAGTTTTCAAGTAACGTAGGTGCCTTCGCGCCAGCAAGGCCCCAAGCTCATACCTCAAGAAATTGGCCTAGGGGCACCTCCATTCAGGTAACAATCCACAAGGAAATCTGCGCTGCTTTCGACCCATTGCGATATAAAGGGGGTGAAGGAGTAGGCCCGTGGTGTTGGGCTAGGTTCCAGCGGCTGGCCATCAGGTCACGATCACATCCACTGTTCTGTAAGGTTCTGAGGAGGCATGGCTATGGCCATTCGACGAGTGCAGACTACCGGTATGGCCAGCCTCGTGGCGGCCACGCTCACCTTTGCCCCAGCGGCCTTGGCCCAGGAGGTCGAGGCTCAACTGCCCACCATTCCAGACGCCTTTGAAGACCTCATGTCGAACTATTCCGGGGACTTCTTCAGCAATCGCACCATTGGCCGCCAAGCGGCGAGAATGGCTGGGTTTGGCTTTCCCGAAAAGGAACTCGAATGGGATGCCAATGCTACTCATACCGCTTTCCGTGAGCTGCTGCTGCTGCAAAACACCGCCGATCCGACCCTGCGCGTTCCCGATTTGGCCAATCCCTACACCTCCTCGCTGCTGACCATGCCCAGCACCCAAAGCCCCCTGGTAGGTACCGAATTTATCTTTGAGCGCTTCTAGGCTGTGCCCCTGCTGGGCCCTCGTCTGGGCGTCCCTGAACCACCACCCATGGCCCGATGAAGGTTGGCGTGGGTGGTGGTTCTGTTGGCCGGGAAGCCGTTGCCTCGGCCAGTGGCGCAGGTTGCAAGTACAGGCCCGAGGGTCATGTTCAGGGACATGTCCAGAAAAGTCCCCAAAGAACTGCCCACAGAAGTGCCCAAAGAGGGAGGCCGTGGGGTAAGTTGATGCGTGGGATGGCTAT
>JALQST010000301.1 GCA_023264315.1 Nodosilinea sp. BSH.14 | reverse complement strand
AACTCGGCATCCGTCCAATGGCTGATGGGGCGGCCATACTGCTCAGGGGGAGCACAGGCCAGGGCATACAATTGAGTGATTTGCTCCAAGGTGAACGTCGGCGGGCACCCCGGTCGAGGCGCATCCTGGAGCCGGTCTTCGACGGGTAACTCGCGAACACTCAGGTCGAGCCACCGGTTGCGCCAGAGCCGACTCGTATCTTTGGTAATCCCCAGTTCCCGAGCAATCGCCCCATGACTGGCACCCTGGGCGGCTCGCAGGATGATGGTTGCTCGTAGCGCAATCTGCTGAGCCGTGCTCGGTCGCCGAGCGATTTTCTCCAGGGCCGTTTGTTCTTCCGTCGTTAACCTGATGGGGGGGGCCGCAAGTCTTGGCATGGCAACTCGGTTCCCTTCGCTCTACCCTTTAATAGTAGATCTACTTCCGCTTCAGAGTACTAGTCATACTGAGAATTGCTGAAAATAATAGGGGGTCAAACCCCTCATGCTTTTTTGGGGTTAATATGATGCGAGATGCACCCTGATGGTAGGGAGATCTGAAGGGCGCTCCTTTTTTTTGGCGATTTTTGAGGTGATGTTGGGGGACGCCTATCCTGAAATGCCCTAATGGGGGTTTAGCCCATCGGTGGTTTCCTCGCTTTCGCCCCCGGTTTTCACCTGGGTTTGGGTGAGTTGGCGTAGGCGTTGGGTATCGGCCCAGGCAAGTCCCTTCAGGAAGTAAATCAGGCTGGTGACGGCGGCGAGGATGAGATAAACCAGCCGAACAACCCAGCCCGCTCCGTTAAAAATCATGGAAAAAACCCCCGGTTCAATACCGCTGAAGCGGATCAGTTCTGATCGAAACCAGTGCGGATCGGCGATCATACGCTGGAGATCGGCCCCGGTGGCGGGGAGAATGGGCATTTGGGTGGTGGTTTGGTAGTAGCCCCAAAAGCCTGAGCTGCCGCTTTCTCGTTTGAGGGCAAGGCTGGCCATCTCAGTGATCTGCTGGCGGGGCAGGTCAGACTGGGTGGTCATTTGGTGAATCCAGAGGTGATACCGCAGCCAATAGCTACTGAAAAAGACCAGGGGAAATACCAGGACTAGGGCAAGGCTTTTCAGGGGCAGCGGCGTTTTGGCGGGCAACTGTCGGGAGGCGGCTCCGATGCCGAAGCCCAACGCTGCAAACAGCACGACCACGCTCAGCTCCACCAGTTCTAGGCTTTTGAACCAGCCCCCAACAATGGGGATGGAGTGCAGAAAAACCTCGGCAGCCCAGGTGACAGCCAACCGAGCCAGCAAAACCAGCCCCGCCACCGTTGTGACGATGAGGGCATAGATCAGGGTTGCGGGTTGGAGTGCTTGGGCCATGGGTTTAGGGGCAATCGTTGATCGATGATAGCGAAACTTTCGCTGGGCAGACTTTCGCGGCGGCGAGTCGCTAGGGGGCATCGGTGGAGGTATGGGGCGGTCGGGATGGGCTCCTGGCGCGCGCAGCCGGGAGCCATCCGGTGGTGCATCGCCTCGGTTCAGCCGAGGGGTGGCCCTAGAAAACCCTGGCTACGGTAAACAACCTCTACGATTAAAATAAGTAAACTTCCAGGGGCGCTCTATCCCCTCGCCGCCGATGCTCCCCAAGATGGTATTTGGGGAGGTTTTGGCCCGGTCTACTGGCGTTTTTCATTCCCAACCTGCTGATTATGGCCTTTTCCTCCGTCACCCGTGCGCTGCAACGATTGCCCCTCACCACGGAACTGCTGGGCAAGCTGGATCAGCAGGGCAGCTTGCACCTCAACGGTGCGGCGCGATTACCGAAAGGATTGGTGTCCTCGGCTTTGGCCCAAGCCCAGGATCGGCCCCTGCTGGTGATCACCGCCACCCTAGAGGAAGCCGGACGCTGGGCCACCCAACTAGAGGCCATGGGCTGGGATACGGTGCATTTCTACCCCACCTCCGAAGCGTCGCCCTACGATCCCTTTGATCAAGAGTCGGAGATGACTTGGGGGCAGTTGCAAGTCCTCGCTGACCTGCTGGCGTTACGGGGAGAGGCCACGGCCAGACGGATCGCCATGGTGGCCACGGAACGCGCCCTACAACCCCACCTGCCCCCGGTGAATGCGCTGGAACCTTACTGTTTGCGGCTGCAACTGGGCCAAGAGGTGAACTTCAAAGCCCTGGGGCAGCAGTTGGCGAAGCTGGGCTATGAGCGAGTCACCGTCGTAGAAACCGAGGGCCAGTGGGCGCAGCGGGGGGACATTATTGATGTGTATCCCGTCGCTGCCGAACTGCCCGTGCGCCTAGAACTGTTTGGCGATGAGCTAGAACGGATGCGCGAGTTTGACCCAGCCAGCCAGCGTTCCCTCGATGCCATCGATCACCTGATCCTCACCCCCACCCAGTACGGCCCGGTGATTTTGGACTCTCTGCGGGAACAGGGGCATTTAGAAAACCTCTTTTCCAAAGCCGCTTTAGAAGGGTTGAACGACGGCATCGTCCCCGAAGGCACCCGCCGCTGGCTGGGACTGGCTTTTGATAGTCCGGCGTCACTGTTGGATTACTTACCTGAGACAACGCTCCTCGCCATCGATGAAGTCGATCAGTGCCAAGCCCACGGAGATCGCTGGGTGGATCACGTAGATGAGCATTGGCAGGAAGTCGGGAGTCGGGAGTCGGGAGTCGGGAGTCGGGAACAGGAGCTAGATTCGCCCCTATCAGGCGATGCTGCGGATTCCTCCCCCCCTCTCCTCCTCCCCCCCGCTCCCCCGATCCCCAAAATCCACCGTCCCTTTGCGGATACCCTGGCCGATGCAGAAGTCTTTCCCCGCCTGTTTCTGTCGGAATTAACCGAGGTAAACCACGGCGGGCTGAATTTGGCCAGTCGTCCGGTTCCGGCGATTCCGCACCAGTTTGGCAAACTGGCGGAGACGATTCGCCAAGAGTGTGACCGGAAGTATTCGGTGTGGCTGGTGTCGGCGCAGCCTTCGCGGTCGGTGGCACTGTTGCAGGAGCACGATTGTCCGGCCCAGTTTATCCCGAATCCTAGGGACTACAACGCCATCGACAAGCTACAAACTCAGCGGGTGCCCGTGGCGGTGAAGTATTCTGGCCTCGCGGAGCTGGAGGGCTTTGTGTTGCCCACCTTCCGCATTGCCGTTGTCACCGACCGGGAATTTTTTGGGCAGCATACCCTGGCCACGGGCGGCTATGTGCGGAAGCGGCGGCGGGCGGCCTCGAAGCAGGTAGACCCCAACAAGATGAAGCCGGGGGATTTTGTCGTGCATCGCAGCCACGGCATCGGCAAGTTCATCAAGCTCGAAAGCCTCACCCTCAACCACGAAACCCGCGATTATTTGGTGATTCAGTATGCCGATGGGCTGCTGCGGGTGGCGGCGGATTCGGTGGGTTCCCTGTCTCGCTATCGGGCGGCGACGGGGCAGGCCCCAGTGCTCAACAAAATGACCAGCACCGCCTGGGAGAAAACCAAGGGCAAGGCCAAAAAGGCGATCCAAAAGGTGGCGGTGGATTTGCTTCAGCTCTACGCCCAGCGGGCCAAACAGGAGGGCTTTGCCTTTCCGGCGGATATGCCCTGGCAGCAGGAGCTTGAGGATTCCTTCCCCTACCAGGCCACGCCGGATCAGCTTAAGGCGGTGCAGGACGTAAAGCGCGACATGGAAAGCGACCGCCCTATGGATCGCCTGGTCTGTGGCGATGTGGGCTTTGGCAAAACTGAGGTGGCGCTGCGGGCCATCTTCAAAGCCGTCACCGCTGGCAAACAGGTAGCCCTGCTGGCTCCCACCACCATCCTCACCCAGCAGCACTACCACACCCTCAAGGAACGCTTCGCCCCCTACCCGATTCAGGTAGGCTTGCTGAACCGTTTCCGCACCCAATCCGAGAAAAAAGACATCCTGCAACGGCTGAAGACCGGGGAGATCGATATCGTCGTCGGCACCCACCAACTGCTGGGCAAGGGCACCGATTTCAAGAACCTGGGCC
>JALQST010000300.1 GCA_023264315.1 Nodosilinea sp. BSH.14 | reverse complement strand
AAGGGGCGATCACTGCGGTACGACACTGATACAAAGCCATCGTTTTCGAGATGGTGGGAATGGTGATCATGTCCGTGGTGATCATGGCTGTGATGGTGGTCGGGGTCACTCTGATGGTGGTGGCTGTGATCATGGCTATGATCGTGGTCGTGGTGATGACCTGGGCTGTGACTTTGGGGATCCCCCGCCGATTCCAGGGGAATCATGGCGTCGTAGGCCATTGGGTCATTGAAGCCCACATCCAAAATCAGCGGCAGGGGCACAGCCGCTTTCTGGCTGCGAATAATGCGGGCTCCCTCCTTCAGGCTGTGGATTTGGGCCTCTAGCTTCTCCACCGTGGCCTCGGCTACCAAATCGGTTTTATTTAGCAAAATCATGTCGCCATAGGTAATCTGCTTGAAGGCAACTTCGCTATCAAACAGATCGGGGGCAAAGGCTGAGGCATCGACTAGGGTAATCACCGAATCTAGCCGGGTGAGATCCCGCAGTTCTGTACCCAAAAAGGTCAGCAAAATGGGCAGTGGATCGGCTACCCCCGTAGTTTCAATCACTAGATAATCGATATTATCGGCCCGTTCTAGCACATTGTAAACAGCCTCCACTAAGCCATCATTGATGGTGCAACAAATACAGCCATTGCTGAGTTGCACCATGTCTTGATCAACGGAGACCAGGAGCTGGCTGTCAATGTCAATGTCACCAAATTCATTAACCAGCACGGCCACCTTTAGGTTTTGGTTATTGGTTAGAATGTGATTTAGAAGCGTTGTTTTTCCACTTCCCAAAAAGCCCGTAATAATGGTAACAGGCATACCTTGCTTAGGAATGGCTAGTTGAGAAGGTTGGGACGTTGTACTAGGCATACGAATTTATCAAGTCCTGAGGTAGATTGTCTGATGACTGAAAGTCAAAATCGTTCACCTGAATGCTTATCCTTTACACCGCTGATAGTTTGCTCCGAGGCATGACAATTGCCAGCAGAAAAATGGCAAGCTGCATGGTGACAATGGCAGGCCCAGAGGGCAAATTCAACACAGCCGACAGCACCATTCCCAACACAGCCCCCAGCGCCCCCAACAGGGCCGACAGAATGACATAGCTCGTAAAGGTGCGACTGAGCAGACGGGCTGCACAGGCAGGAATAACCACAAAGGCGCTAATCAGCAGTACACCAATGGCCTGAATGGAGGTGCCCACCACCAGGGCCAGCAGCACAATAAAGGCCGTACGATGGGCCGAGGCCGAAATTCCCCGCGCAATGGCCAACGGCTCATGCAGGGTCAGCAAAATCTGAGATCGCAGGGTTAGCCCCACAAACAGAACACACCCCAGCAGCAGCACCGAAGCCATGACTAAATTGCTCGGTCTCACCGCCAAAATATCGCCAAACAAAATGCTGTTGATGCCGCCTCGATACTGCCCCACAAAGGTTAGCAAAATTACCCCAATCGCCAGGGAGGACGAGTAGACAATATTCAACAAGGCATCCGTCCAAAGCCGAGTACGCTCTAGCAAATAGGCCACCCCCAGGGCAAACAAAACCGCAAAGGGCAACAGCAACGATCCAGGACTCAGCCCCAACAACAGCCCCAGACTAATGCCCAACAGCGCCGAATGGCCCAGGGCATCGCTAAAAAATGAGAGCTGCCGCAGAACGGTAAAACTGCCCATCAGCCCACCCATGAGCCCGGTGAGAATGCCGCCCATCAGCGCCCGCTGCATGAAGGGGAGTTGGAAGAGTTCGAGGGTGTTGGTGAGGGAAAGCATGGGGGTGAAGGGTAATTTAATGCCGATGGCGATAGGGAACAAAGTCTGACCCATAGACGGCGGCTAGGTTATCCGGCGATAGGGCATCGTCGGGGGTGCCTTGGCAGCGGATAGATCGGTTGAGGCAGAGGACGCGGTCGCAGTGTTTTCGCACCATGTCGAGGTCGTGGGAAATTTGCAGAATGGCCCAGCCTTGTTCCTGTTTGAGCTGGTAGAGCAGGCGATAGAATTCGGATTCGCTGCGGACATCCAGGCCAGCGGGGGCTTCGTCGAGGATCAGCAGGCGGCGGGGGCGCACCAGGCAGTAGGCCAGCAGGGCGCGTTTCATTTCACCGCCAGACAGGCGGGCGATGGGCTGGGGGCCGAGGTGCAAGGCATCCACCCGATCTAGGGCTTGGCGAACGGCTAGACGACGGGGCCGATGGTCGGCCCAAGGCAGTTTTGGGCCAAGATCATCCCAGCCCAGGGCCACCAATTCATTGACGGTGATGGGAATCCGGCGATCAAACAGAAAATTTTGGGGTAGATAGGCAATTTGATGCCGCACCGGGGCCGGTAAATATCCCCGCCCACTGAGGGACTGGCCCATCACCGACACGGCCCCCGTGCGACGGGGCAGAATGCCTAGAATCGCCTGAATCAGGGTACTTTTTCCCGCTCCATTGGGGCCAACAATCGCCAGATCTGTCCCTTCAGCTAGGGCGAAGGAGACATCCTGCACCGCCGCATAGGTGTCGCGATACACGGTCAGCCCATCAACCATTAGCACATCAGCGCTCAAGCCACGGGCCTCCTAAAACCGCAGCCCCACAGGCTGGGGTACGAGGGCAACAGACTGGGTAGGCCACACCGGAAGCCAAGATTGCGCTGGGCTAAACGACTCAAAGGAAGCCGCCAGATTAGCCGCATTCTGGCGCATGGCGTTGAGGTAATACTCTGGCTGCACCGACTCCGGGCCACCCACTTCAATCGGGTTAAAGACGCCCACATCCACGCCCATGTCCTTGGCTAGGGCCGCAAAGGAATCCTCACCCGCCGAAGGCTCCGTCATAATGGCTTTCAGGTTGGAGGCTTGCACCGTATCCACCACCCGCTTAACGTCCTCCGGCGATGGGTTGATGGCGGGCACGTCTACCAGAAATTCAGTCTTCAGGCCATAGCTCTCGGCAAAGTAGGGGGCAAAGTCGTGGAAGACCACAAAGGACTGCCCCGCAAAGGGTGCAAGTTTTTCGCTAATCTCCGCGTCTAGGGCCTCCAGTTCGGCAATGAAGGCGGCGGCGTTGGCGGTGTAAATCTCTGCCCCCTCAGGATCTACGGCAATCATGCCATCGCGGATGTTCTCCACCTGCTGAATCGCCCGCTTGGGGTCGAGCCAGATGTGGGGGTTATTTTCGCCATGGTGGTGATGGTGGTGCCCCGCCTCGGCGTGGTCGTGATCATGGCTGTGGTCGTGACCGTCAGCCTTGCCATGCCCCTCAACCGCCTCGTTTGCCACCACCGGAACATCCTGGCTAGAGTCAATAATTACTAGGTCGGGGTTCTCAGCATTGGCGATCAGGTCATCCAAAAAGAACTCCATGTTCAGACCGTTTTTCACCAACACATCGGCACTCGCCAAGGCCTGCACATCCGCAGGACTAGCCCGAAAATCGTGGGGATCCACATTGGTCGGCATCAAGGGAATCACCTCCGCCCGATCCCCCACGACGGCATTGGTGAACTGCGTCATCGGCAAAATTGTCGTCATCACCGTCAAATCCACGATTTCCACGGCTTCATCCGCCGTTCCGACCTCACTGGTTTCGGGGGTGCCAGCACAGCTACCCAGGGCAATGGCCACCGAGGACGCCAGCCATAGAGCCATTCGACGTTTACGCTTCATCCTTTCTACCCCCCAATACCCTCGCTACATCCTTAGCGAAGTAGGTCAAAATCACATCGGCTCCGGCGCGTTTGAGGCTGGTTAGGGTTTCGAGGACGATGGCTTGTTCATCGATCCAGCCCTGGGCGGCGGCGGCTTTGACCATGGCATACTCGCCACTGACGTTGTAGGCGGCGATGGGTAAATTCGTATGCTGCTTGATGCGGCGGATCACGTCGAGGTAGGCGAGGGCGGGCTTCACCATCACGATGTCGGCTCCTTCGGCGATGTCGAGATCGACTTCCTTAAGGGCTTCATCGCTGTTGGCGGGATCCATTTGGTAGGTCTTTTTGTCGCCAAAT
>JALQST010000002.1 GCA_023264315.1 Nodosilinea sp. BSH.14 | reverse complement strand
CCATCGATTCGACCGAGATTAGCCCGGGATTGTCCATTGCGCCTAACCCAAGGTGCCATCCCCGTCGCCATCTCTCCGGCATCGAGCCATTCGATCTGGCCATTGGGCTGATAAGCAATGTTGACCCCCCGGAGGGGCGTTTTGCGTCAGAATAGTTACATTAAAAACAACCCAGTTGCTAAAGCCAACCCATTCCAGGCTCCGTGCGGGCTAGCGGGCGGGCCAGTCTGGGCACATGAACGTCTGGCGCGTGTACAGTCTTAGGGAGAAGAGACCCATGGTTGCAGCCGTTGCGAATCCTCAACAGAAGCGCTTAACCATTGCGGTGGAAGCCATCGCCGAAGAGGTGACGACGATTCGATCCCTCGACTGGGATCGGGATCGCTTCGACATCGAGTTTGGCCTGCAAAACGGCACCACCTATAACTCCTTCATTATTCGTGGCGAAAAGACCGCGTTGGTAGATACCTCCCACGCCAAGTTTCGGGAACTGTACCTCAAAACGCTAACCGGGGAAATTGATCCCAAGACGATTGACTACATCGTCATTAGCCACACCGAACCCGACCACAGCGGCCTCGTGCGCGATGTGCTGGAACTGGCTCCCCAAGCCACGGTCGTCGGGGCCAAGGTCGCGATTGCCTTTTTGGAAGACCTGGTACACCGTCCCTTCGAGCGGCTGATCGTCAAAAATGGCGACACCCTCAACCTGGGCAACGGCCACACCCTGGAATTTGTCAGCGCCCCCAACCTGCACTGGCCCGACACCATCTTCACCTACGACCACAAAACGGGCATCCTCTTCACCTGCGATGCCTTCGGGATGCACTTTTGCAGCGATGCCACCTACGACAAAGACCTAGAGGTACTGTCCCCCGACTTTCGCTTTTACTACGAGTGTCTGATGGCCCCCAATGCCCGCTCGGTGCTGGCGGCAATGAAGCGGATGGATGCCCTGCCCTCGGTGCAGATGATCGCCACGGGCCACGGCCCCCTGCTGCGCTACAACGTCGCGGAACTGACCGGACGCTACCAGCGCTGGAGCCAGGAGAAAACCAAGGCCGAAGACCTAGTGGCAGTGTTCTACGTGTCGGACTACGGCTATAGCGACCGTCTTTCCCAGGCATTGGCGCGGGGCATCACCAAAACCAGCGTGGCGGTGGAAATGATGGACATGCGCTCCGCCGATCCTCAAGACGTTACCGAATTAGTCAGCCGCGCCAAGGGTCTGGTCATCGGCCTGCCCCCCGCCTCTGGCCCCATTGCCAACGAAACCCAGGCCACCCTGGGCACCATCCTGGCGGCGGTGAACGGCAAGCAAACCGTGGGCCTGTTCGAGTCCTACGGCGGCAACGACGAACCCATCGACCCCCTGGCCAACCAGTTCCAAGACCTGGAACTGGCCGTCGCCTTTGCCCCCCTGCGCGTGAAGGACACCCCCAGCGAAACCCTCTACCAGCGCTGCGAAGAAATGGGCACCGACCTCGGCCAAGCCCTGGCCCAGGCGGGCAAAATGAAAAAGCTCAAATCCCTCGATGCCGATCTAGAAAAAGCCCTAGGCCGCATCAGCAGTGGGCTGTATATCATCACCGCCCAAAAGGGTGAACGATCTGGGGCCATGTTGGCCTCGTGGGTATCCCAGGCCAGCTTCCAGCCCCTAGGGTTCACCGTGGCGGTAGCGAAGGATCGGGCCATCGAATCCCTGATGCAGGTGGGCGATACCTTTGTGCTGAACGTTTTGGAAGAGGGCAAGCACCTGCCGCTGATGAAGCACTTCCTGAAGCGCTTCGCCCCCGGTGCCGACCGCTTCGCCGGAGTTCGCACCCGCCCCGCCACCAATGGCTCCCCCATTTTGGCTGATGCCCTGGCCTATTTGGAATGCGAAGTCACCAGCCGCATGGAGGTCAGCGATCACTGGATCGTCTACTGCACCGTCCAGGACGGCAAAGTCTCTCACCCCGATGGCCTCACTGCCGTTCACCATCGCAAGGTGGGCAACTACTACTAACCCCACACGGCCCCGTTCTCCATAGTCTATCCCCTAGCGGCGGCCCAGCGACGGGGCAAAAAAGCAAAAAAACAGACCTGAGACAGTAGCGTTCAGGTCTGTTTTTTGTGGGTTGGGTGAGGCAGGGTGAGGTGCCGGGATGAGTGGGCAAGGAGGCCTTGCCCCTACCAGACGGGGAACCTAGCGCTTCACCAGTTTCTTGGAGACCTTCCGCAGGCGGATGGACTCGGGGGTAACTTCCACTAGTTCTTCGGGGCCAATGTACTCTAGTGCCCGCTCTAGGCTCATATCGATGGGGCTTTGGAGCTGCACCAGTTCGTCGCCGCTAGCGGCCCGGTGGTTGGTAAGTTGTTTGGTTTTGCAGATATTCAGCTCAAGATCCTGGTTGCGGTTATGCTCACCCACAATCATCCCCTTGTACACTTTAGTGCCGGGGGTAATGAAGAACACGCCGCGATCCTCAGCGTTCTTGAGGGCGTAGAAGGTGGCCACGCCTTCCTCAAAGGAGATCAACACCCCGTTGCGGCGAGCCTCGATATCGCCACAGAGGGGCCGATAGTCAAGGAAACTGTGGTTCATAATGCCTTCCCCACGGGTGAGGCGCATGAACTCACCGCGAAAGCCCACCAGCCCTCGCGCCGGAATCACAAACTCTAGGGTGGCGCGACCATCGCCCATCACCCGCATGTCCTGCATTTCGGCTCGACGCTGGCCGAGGCGCTCCATACAACCGCCCACGCCCTCTTCAGGCACATCGAGAATCAGCAGTTCGTAGGGTTCGCAGGGCTGGCCGTTCACTTCCCGGTAGATCACCTGGGGCTGGGAGACCTGGAACTCGTAACCTTCCCGGCGCATGGTTTCGATCAAAATGCCCAGGTGCAGTTCACCGCGACCCGACACCGCAAAGCGATCCGGAGAATCGGTGGGTTCCACCCGCAGGGCTACGTTGGTTTCCAGTTCGCGCATCAGGCGATCGCGCAGTTGCCGAGAGGTAACAAAGCTGCCTTCCTGTCCGGCAAAGGGAGAATCGTTGACCACGAAGGTCATTTGCAGGGTGGGTTCGTCCACCTTAATCAGCGGCAGGGCTTGGGGGTTGTTGGGGCAGGTGATGGTTTCGCCAATGTTGGCATCGGCAAAGCCTGCCACAGCCACGATTTGGCCAGCGGTGGCTTGCTCGATTTCAATCCGGCGCAGACCCTCAAAGCCCAGCAGCTTGGTGATTTTGGACTTCACCATAGAGCCGTCTTCCTTCATCAGGGCGGCCTGTTGTCCGGCGTTGATGGTGCCGTTATGGAGCTTGCCGATCACAATCCGGCCCAGGTATTCGGAGTAGTCTAGGGTCGTCACCTGAAGCTGGAGAGGCTTGTCCACATCACCCACCGGGGGCGGCACATGGTCGAGAATGGACTCGAACAGGGGCTTCATGTCCACGTTTTCGTCCTCCAGTTTCAGCTTGGCAAACCCTGCCATGCCGGAAGCAAAGAGGTAGGGAAACTCGCACTGATCGTCGTCGGCCCCGAGTTCCAGGAATAGATCCAGCACCTTATCGACCGCGCCGTGGGGTTCCGCCTGGGGACGGTCAATTTTGTTGATCACGACGATGGGACGCAGACCTTTTTCCAGGGCTTTTTTCAGCACAAAGCGGGTCTGGGGCATGGGTCCTTCGTTGGCGTCCACGATCAAAATACAGCCGTCTACCATGCCAAGCACGCGCTCCACCTCGCCCCCGAAGTCGGCGTGGCCGGGGGTATCCACAATGTTAATCAGCGTATCTTGGTAGCGAACAGCGGTATTTTTGGAGAGAATCGTGATGCCGCGCTCCCGTTCCAGGTCGTTGGAGTCCATGACGCAGTCTGGAACCTCTTCCCCCTCGCGGAAAATACCAGATTGCTTGAGGAGCGCATCAACCAGGGTGGTTTTACCGTGGTCAACGTGGGCAATGATCGCGACGTTGCGGATAGGAAGAGTCATAAATGAAAGGTAAGGGGTAATGCGTGGGCAACAACTAACGGGCCACGAAACTCAGCCCAAGCACCCGCCAGCCAGAAGCTCAAGATAAGTTCCGAATATGCAAAAAGTCTTAACAATTGTAGCTTAATGTACCGCTCAATGCGTCAGGGGAGGGCGGGCACCGTAGGTAGCCTTTGTCCTCGCTGATTTCCATTTACTGCATCCGGTCAATGGTACGGTATTGGATGGCCTCTGCGATGTGGTGGGTTTGCAGGTGTTCGGCGTTGTCGAGATCGGCGATGGTGCGGCCCACCTTTAAAATGCGGTCGGTGGCGCGGGCGGAGAGCCCCAGTTTGCGCACCGCCCCTTCCAGCAGGAGGCGACTGGTATCGTCGAGGGGGCACCAGTCCTTCAGGTGACGACTCTGCATATCCGCATTGCATTGCAGTTTGGGTTCGGCTTTAAATCGGTCGTGGGCGCGTTGGCGGGCCGTCTGCACCCGTTCTCGCACCGATTCCGAGGTCTCTCCGGGCTGGTGCTGGGTCATCTCCTCCGGCTTAATGCGGCTTACCACTACCTGTAAATCAATCCGATCCATTAGCGGCCCCGACAGCCGAGACCAGTAGTTTTCGCGACTGCGGGGGGAGCAGGTGCAGGGCTGCACAGAATCACCGTAGAACCCACAGGGACAGGGGTTGGTGCTAGCAATCAGTGTGAACTGGGCCGGAAACACCACCGATTGCCGGGTACGGGTGATGGTGACATAGCCATCTTCCAGGGGCTGGCGCAGAAATTCCAGCACGTCACGCTTAAACTCAGTCAGTTCGTCCAGGAACAACACGCCCCGATGGGCCAAGGAAATTTCCCCGGGTTTGGGGTAACTGCCGCCGCCCACCAGGGACGGCCCAGAGGCGGAATGGTGGGGGCTGCGGAAGGGGCGCGTATTCACCAGGGTGCCCTTTTCCTTCAGCAGTCCAGCCACGGAATGGATTTGGGTGACATCCAGGGCTTCTTCAAACTGCAATGGCGGCAGGATGGAGGGCAACCGTCGGGCCAGCATGGTTTTGCCGCTGCCCGGTGGCCCCACAAAGATTAGATTATGGCCCCCAGCGGCGGCAATTTCTAGGGCGCGGCGGGCCTGGGATTGGCCCTTCACGTCCCGCAAATCCAAGGCTCCGGCGTGGTTAGCTTCCAGGCTACGGTCATCGTAAACTACGGGGCTGTAGTTACCGGGATGGTTAAGAAAATCGGCCACTTCGGAGACATGCTTAAAGCCGTAGACCGTGAGACCGGGCACCACCGAGGCTTCTCGGCCATTGTCGGCGGGGACAACCAGGCCCCGAATCCCTAGCTTTTGAGCGGCGGCGGCAATGGGCAACACCCCAGCCACGGCCCGCAAACTGCCATCCAGCGATACTTCTCCTAAAAACAGCAGATCGTTGAGGGCTTCGGTTTGAACCTGCTCAGCAGCGGCCAGAATGCCCACGCTGATGGGAAGGTCAAAAATCGGCCCCTCCTTCCGCAGATCCGCCGGAGTTAAGTTAATCACCACCTTGCGCATGGGAAAGGGAAACCCCGCATTTTTTAGCGCCGCTTTCACCCGCTCCCGCGATTCCTGCACGGCGGTATCGGGCAAACCCACCACCACCACCCCCGGCAACCCGCCGGATAAATCCACCTCCACCCCCACCTTGAGGGCGTCAATGCCCATTAACGACGCGCTCCAAACTCTGGCCAACATGGCGCTTCCCCGTACAGATGCCATGGTTAGCGTGCCCGGTTAGCCCCTCGCCATCCCGCCCTCACCCGTAGGCCGCTGAACAATCCGCCATTAGGCGCAGATTGCCAACTCCCAGGGAGACTCAGTCTAGACACCAGACTCTTGAACCACAAAGAACGAGGAAAGGTAAGTATTTTTACGGATATCTTGTTTGGCCCTACAGCTTAGCAAAGATAGATAAAGCTTCTTTCTAAGGCTTGTGTACTCAATCTCCTGATCTGAATTTTACTGTTTACGATAGCGACATGATTGTGTAGTATATTACTCTAAAACACTGAGTCGTATATCCCTCGACACTTAAACAAAAAAATATAGAAGCCCCTATGTCAATTTCTCAACAACGTCTGCACATTTTAAAGATAGCAAAACTCAAAAATATTAAGGATCTATGCATATCCTTTGAACACAATAATATAACGGGTATTTTTGGCCCAAATGGATGCGGAAAATCTACCGTTCTTCATGCTTTAGCTTGTTGTTTTCAGACACCTGAAGACAGTCAGGAGAATTATAAATTTAGCAACTTTTTTCTCCCAAACCCTGATGCATTATGGAAAGGCAGTGAACTAGAAATAGTTCATACATATCGACAATCTTCTCAACTGCATAAAAACGTATCCCAATTTTATGGAAAGAGTAATGATCGGTGGAAGCCACGATATAAGCGAAGGCCGACAAGAAATGTTCATTATTTTGGCGTTGATGTTTGTGTGCCACTTATCGAATCAGAAAAGCGAAATGTAAAAATTAACTACCTGATAGAAAATGTAGGCGGAGATATCGCGACCTCAATACTAGAAAAAGCATCATTTTGCTTGAATAAGCATTACACAGCCTACAACATTCATAATGCTGGCAATGGAAAAAGATTTATTGGTGTTGAAGCTGATGGTATCCGGTACTCTGCGCTGAGCATGAGCGCTGGTGAACAAAAAATCTTTTTGTTACTTGAAAAAATCTATAGAGCTCCAAAATACAGCCTCATTTTAATCGATGAATTAGATCTTTTATTGCATGATTCAGCGATGAAAAATCTAATCCAGGTCGTTTCTGAAAGAGCAGAAAGTCATAAGCTTCAAGTAGTTTTCACGACACATAGAGAATCAATTCTCGAGCTTTCAAATCTGATCAATATAAGACATATTGTTGCCGCGAAGGATCGAACTCTTTGTTTTAATGACACTAAACCAGATGCAATCAACCGCCTGACAGGAACACAGCCGAGACCGATTGAAATTTTTGTTGAGGATGATCTTGCTGCCGCAATGGTTAAGAAGGTAGCGGGTCAGCTAGGAATTTCTAGGCATGTTTCTATACAGAGGTATGGCGCAGCCATCAACTGCTTTACAGTTCTCGCCGGACTACTCTTGCGTGGTGAAAACTGTGAACACAGCATATTTGTTCTCGATGGAGATGTTTATAACACTCAAGAAGATCATAAAAAAAGACTAGAAGCTGTTTTGACTGGAAATGATGAGCATGTAAAAGGTCTCCGAGATGCAAGTCTTGAGAAGATAAAATGTTTCAGACTGCCAGACAATACTCAGCCTGAGAAATATATACATAGCATTATTGTCAATCTAAAAGTTGATAAAAATGATGAATATGCCGAAATAATCGACGTAGCAAAACAAATTGTTGTCGTCAATAATAATCACAAATATATCGACGATATTATTACTCGAATTGACTTGGATAGAGGCACTGGTTTGTCAAAAATAATTGATTTAATTAGCTTAACTGAACAATGGAATAGTTATATTGCTGATATAAAAGAATGGTTGTCTCAAAAAGTGACGCTAGTTCAAGAGTCTGAACACCAAGAGACCTAAAGATCACCTCGATTGATTGCCTTATTGCGAATTTGAAGAGCCTAAAACTCTTAGGAAATTCAAAACTCTGGCTTTTAGGATCTTCAGGAGGTCAAAAAACATCATAAGCTAATGTGCATCTAAATTGCATAGCGGTTTTCTCCAGAGCCCTTTTCAAAAGGCTTTGATGGAGATCTGGCTAGTGTATTTTAGATGACTAACAGCTTATGCTTTCTCGGATTAAAACCGTCACCCTGTCCTGGGCGATCATCGTCGCCCTTGTCCTTCAGATAGCTGTGCCTCCGGCCCTGGCCCAGGAAGCTCTGCCTCGCCCGGAGCCAACGTTTCAGGGCAAGGTTGGCATCACCTATCAAGAGTCTCAGCCGGATACCGCCCTGTTTCAGGCCGCCAAAGCTCCCGATGGTGCCCCGAACGTGCTGCTGGTGCTGATTGACGACGCAGGGTTTGGTTCCGCCAGTACCTTCGGTGGCCCTATTTCTACGCCCACCTTTGATCGGTTAGCCGCCAACGGATTGCGCTACAACACCTTCCACACCACGGCCCTCTGTTCGCCCACCCGTGCCGCGATTTTGACCGGGCGCAATCACCATTCCGTTGGATCGGGCACGATTCAAGAGCTGGCTACGGCCTATCCCGGTTATACCGGGTTGATTCCCCAAAGTACGGCCACGATTGGCCAAATTCTCCAGCACAACGGCTACAGCACCGCCTGGTTTGGCAAAAACCACAATGTGCCCGACAACCAAACCACCAGCGTCGGCCCCTTTGATCGCTGGCCTAACGGGCTGGGCTTCGACTATTTCTATGGGTTCATCGGCGGTGAAACCGACCAGTGGTACCCCACCCTCTACGAGAACCAAAAACTCGTTGAAACCCTACCCCTGCCCGAAGACGGCTACAACCTCACCCACGATCTGGCCGACAAAACCATCGCCTGGATCAACCAATCGAAAACCACGGCACCGGATCGCCCTTTTTTCGCCTACTTTGCCCCCGGTGCCGCCCATGCCCCCCACCAGCCTCCGGCGGAATACGTGGCCAAGTACAAAGGCCAGTTTGACCAGGGTTGGGACAAGGTGCGAGAGGAAACCTTGGAGCGGCAGAAGCAACTGGGCGTGATTCCGGTCAATGCCGAACTTACCTCTCGGCCTGAACAAATGCCCGCCTGGGATAGCTTTAGCCCTGAGGATCAAAAAATTCTGGCCCGTCAGATGGAAACCTACGCCGGATTCCTCGACTACACCGACTACGAAATTGGCCGCGTGGTAGATGCCATTGCCGACATGGGCGAACTGGACAACACCCTGGTGTTCTATATCAACGGCGACAACGGGGCGAGCGCCGAGGGTAGCCTAATTGGCACCTGCAATGAAATCCTCAACCTCAATGGCCTCAACCTAACCATGGAGGACAATCGCCGCTGCTACGACATTTGGGGCAGTCCCGAAACCTCCCCCCACTATGCCGTGAGTTGGGCCTGGGCCATGGATAGCCCCTTCCAATGGACGAAGCAGGTGGCCTCCTACCTGGGCGGCATTCGCAACGGCATGGTGATTTCCTGGCCCGCCAAAATTAAGGAGAAGGGTGGTCTGCGGCCCCAGTTTGGCCATGTGATCGACATCGCCCCCACCATCCTGGAAGCCGCTGGCATTCCTGAGCCGGACATCTACAACGGCATCGCCCAAAAGCCGATGGAAGGCACCAGCCTGGTCTACACCTTTGAGAAAGGTGCGGCCACAACGCCGGAACGTCATACCCTTCAATACTTTGAAATGCTAGGCCACCGCGCCCTCTACAAAGACGGCATGATGGCCTCCGCCTTCCACAACCGTCTGCCCTGGATTACCGCAGGCACCGTCCCCTTCGACACCGACAAGTGGGAACTGTTCGACCTCAGCCAGGACTTCACCCAGGCCAAAGACCTCTCGGCAGCACAGCCGGAGAAACTGAAGGAGCTTCAGGATTTGTTTTTGGTCGAAGCCGAAAAGTACAATGTATTTCCCCTGGATGACCGCTTTGCCGAGCGGGCCGATGTGAACCTCCGTCCTGGCTTCTTCACCGGGCGCAAGCACATCGAGTTTGCAGGCAATATGCCCTCCATCCCCGAAGGCAGCGCCCCCAGCACCAAAAATGCCTCCCACACCATCGATGCCGATTTGCTGATTCCGCCCCAGGGCGCAGAGGGGGTAATTTTCTCCGAAGGCGGCCTCACCAGCGGGTTTAGCCTCTACGTCAAAGATAACAAGCTCACCTACGACTACAACTGGTTTAACCTAGAGCGCACCTCCATCAGCGCCGCCACCCCGCTACCCACGGGCAAAGTGCATGTGCGGTTCGACTTCGCCTACGATGGCGGCGGGCCTGGGAAAGGCGGCACCGGAACCCTGTACGTCAACAACCGTAAGGTGGGCCAAGGCAAAATTCCCAAAACCGTCGCAGGTCGCTTTGGGGTCGAAGCTATGGACTTCGGTAAGGACTTACAATCCCCCGTCAGCCAGTCTTACCAGCCCCCCTTCGCCTTCACCGGAGTTGTCGAAAAGGTGGTGCTTGACATTAAGTAGCGCCACCCACAAAGATCCCAGGGTTCTTCAAGAACCCTGGGATCTAGCCGTAGAAGAACTTATTTTTGAAGCCCTGGCGAAAGGTTTTTGCGGCGGCTAGGGGGTTGGAAATTTGGAGGCAGCGGGTCAGCAGTTCAAGGTCTAAATCGGGCAAGACTTCACTTTTTTGAATGAGTTCATAGCCCGCTGTTTCGGCAAATCGGTTAGGGGTTTCTTCCCGCTGATGATATAGAGAAAGGCGATTCTTTTGCCAGAACCAAACTTCTCGAACGCCTAGCCGTCGATACAGTTCCAAACGATTGATGCTGCCGCTAGTAACGATCACTTCAATGGCCAGATCCGGAAACTCTTTGTCGATGCCGATGCAGTAGCTTTCATCTGGTTCGCCACCCGCCTTTTGTTCTGGCTTTTTTAGAGTCGTGGAACCCATTGGAAAGTACTGAATTTCAGCTTCCAAAAAGTAGATCAGGAGTAAATCACCGATTCGAGTTTTGCTACTTTCATGGTTACGACTGGGAGCCAAGATCTCTAACACTCCATCTAAAAAATGAACCCGATAGGCCGAACTCTCTCCCATATCCGCCAGCAGAGCTTCGTACTGCGGCCAAGACACCCAACTGAGTACCCGCCGTTCTTCGGGGTCATCTAGGGTGATGCGGTTGGTCAAATCGTTAAGGAGAACCATCAAACGCTACCTCGCCAATGTTTTGATTTTCCTGATTCTGATTTTCCTAAACGTGAAATCTGCTATGTCAATGTTTCTAGATCACCTTGGTACTCTCAGGCAGGACTTCAACGATGAGTTTAGGGTAACGCTTAATATAGCGATCCTGTTTATCTCGCGGGTCACAGGTTACAAAGGCATCAGGATAGTAATAAAACTCCTCCTGATAATTGACTTTGACGTTGCCAGAGTGAAAGCGGCAGTTAGACCCCCGCAAATGGAGGTTGATTAGAGTGAGCAAATTGAGGGCAATGCGATCATGGTTATCGGTGCCACCTGCCATAGCGTAAACCAGGCCACGGCGGTACTCATGGCGAATCTTGCTCTGTAGCTCAATACTGAGGTATTCTTCTGGACTGATGTAGTTGGGAACAGCAATCATCGGCTTAGCCTACTACGGCAAGGGGTTGACTCTATTCTAAAGGGCTTCAACTCATCCCTGGGCAGTTGGCTGACAAAAGACTCTGCACCGGGCGCGGCAACCACGCCCCTACAGACTTGGGATAGCATGTGAATCTAGGGGCCAGGTCTCCTGACCCTTGACTGATTTAAGGGCAACGTGGCGTGACGTGACGGAGGGTTTCCGAGGGCCGTTCCCCAAACATAGTTTTGTAGTCTCTGGCAAAATGGCCGGGGCTCCAAAAGCCGAACTGACGGGCGAGACTGGTGACGCTGGCGGTTTCTGGCGTGGCAACCGTGAGCGCTTTCCGTACAGCCCGTAATCGCTGGATTTTTAGGTACGCCATGGGGCTAACCCCAAACATTTCCTCAAACCCATAGAGCAACGAACGTTTACTGACATAAAGCGCCTGACACAGTTGGGCCAGGGTTAAGGGTTGGTCGAGGTGGGCCAGCATATAATCTTCAGCCCTTTTTACGATTTCTGCCCGTGGAATTAGCGGGGACAACGTTAAATCATTCGGCGTTGCTGGAGGAATAGCATTAATCAGTAAGGGGATAAAATCTTCGAGAAGTAGAGTTTTGAACTGGGGCCGCTTCAAAAATTTTGGTTGATGCTCAATCAGATACAGCAATTGCCGCAGATAGGCTTTGACCGGCAGTATGGTTGCTGGAAGCTGCACAAAGTTGTGCGCCCAAAAGTGATCATTCAGATCATCGCGCTCCATCGCCTCAAGGCAACTTTGTAGGATGTTTCGTTTAATCTGGAACACCAGTAATTGCATATCCGGTGGTAAAATAAGTTTTGCCTCTCGGCTTGGATCAAAGCCTGCCAGGGTGCTGTGGGACAGCTTGCGATGATGGGCCACCAAACAAGGGCCTGCTACCTCCAGGAGGCAGGTAAATGTAATAAAGTCCCTGGGTTTTTCCCCCACAGTAAGGATGGGGCAGGAGGATTTGATAAAGGCAAACTGCAACCCATCGAAGGTCGCCAGTCGCAGGTCGCACTGCAACCCCTTCAAACTGAGCTGAGTTAACCGCACTTTGCCAAAGGGCTGGATCCCTTCAGTAAACTGATCGATATCGGTAAACCGATGCTGAAGGATGAGGCCAGGGCTAAGGGCTGGGTTGGAAGGAGGCATGGAAATCTCAGCCTTGGGAGGGATGCTGAAAGATTAAATAATGTTTAGAGGGTACCACTGCCATCGGCCAAGAAAAGCACTTTTAGAATGTTCCGAACCTTGTTTCCCTTAGAAAATACTATCCCATTGAGCCTGCTCAAGGGGAGATCGTACTCTGGCTAACTGATACAACGCTGAGAAGCCTTGATATCTCGTAGGTTCAGTAGATCACAACGTCCCCCTAGCCCACCCTGCGGGAAGCAAGCTACACCCCCAGCCCCTCTCCCAGGAGGGCGAGGGGAGCTAGAAAGCCCCTCAAAGTCCCTCTCCCATTCTGGGAGAGGGATTTAGGGTGAGGGCCAGATCGGCGCAATAAAGCAAGTTTGTGATCTACTGAGGTTGGGTGGCGCGATAGCAGACCTCAATAAGCCCACAATTCTTGGCGGATGTTGGGTTCCCCTTTGCTGCATCCAACCGACCTTGGCGGTGGGGCAGGCCATCATCCGTTGAGCCTCCCATCCAACCGAACAGCTTGTCCAATCCGTGATCGCATCTGTGATCGCCCCTTCAATCCCTATTTGTGATAGCTGCCATGAAAGACGTGGTTCAAGTTCTTGCCAATCTCAGCACGCTGGTGTTTGTCGTCAGCAGTATGTTGTCCTTGGGACTAAGCCTAACCCTAGAGCAAATTCTCAATCCGTTGCGGGATCTTGGTTTCGTGGGGCGGGTGCTGCTGGCCAACTTTGTGCTGGTACCGTTGGTGGCCTACCTACTGAAGACCATCATTCCGTTAGATCCTTCCCTAGGCATTGGCTTAATTTTGCTGGCCACCGCCGCCGGAGCCCCCTTTCTGCCAAAACTGGCCCAGGTGTCGAAGGGCAATGTGCCCCTGAGTGTGGGCTTGATGGTGTTGCTCATGGTGGTAACGGTTTTCTATATGCCCATCGTGCTGCCGTTGCTGTTGCCGGGGGTGCAGGTCAATCCCCTAGAAATTGCCCGATCTCTGATTATTTTGATGCTGATTCCATTAGCGCTCGGCTTACTCATTCATGCCCGCTATCGGCCCATAGCCGATTTGTTGCAGCCCTATATGGCCCAAGCCTCTAGTACCAGTTTGGTGATGATTTTTGTGCTAATCCTGGTCTTAAATATTCAAAGTGTGTTGAATACCTTCGGCAGTGGTGCACTTTTAGCCGCCCTGCTTTTGATTGGAGCATCCCTAGGGATTGGCTATGGGCTCATGGGGCAATCCATGGATGTCAAATTGGTCTCAGCCCTGGGGACGGCCCAGCGCAACGGGGCCGCCGCCATGGTGGTGGCTACCAGTAACTTTGGGGATGACCCCAACGTCCTGACCATGATTTTGGTTGGCTTACTCTTTATGCTGGCAATTCTAATGGGGTTAGCGGGAGAAATTGGCAGAAGAGCCTCAGAACCAACCTCCTAGGTCACGAAGAATCAAGAATTTCAGCGCTTAACCAGAAAAGTATCCCGACTATTGAAAAAAGCAGGTCTAACATGATTGCATCAACAGCCCACGGCAAATTCTGGATTGCGGCCATCGCTGGGGCTCTTCTACTTGCCCCTCATCCCGGATTGGCCTCGGAACAGCGGCCTAGGGATCCCGTTCCCGATGGGTTTTTGCTTCAAGAAGGCGAACCGAAGCCTCGGCCAACGCTAGCGACAAAGCCCTGGTTACTGCCCTTACATCAGTCAGGGTTGGAGAACCCTAGTTCTTTGGCAGAAGCCGCGAATGATCTGGATACCGGGCTGGTCAATCCACCCAGGGATCAGCCCCATCAGCCGGAGTTCGAGGCTAATGCCGACGATCTCGCCTCGCCCCATCCCATCCCCTTCGCAACTAGCACCGCTGCCGCCGATTTAGCAGGATCCACCATGGGTTTGGCACAGGCATGGCCCCTAGCCCAAGCACCGACACCGGATTCTGTCCCGTCCGCCGATCCCGCTCAGGAGGAAGCCGCTATGGTGACAGACTTGGCCGCTGCGGCCCAAAATCCCATCGCCAACCTCATTAGCCTGCCCTTTCAAAACAACACCAACTTTGGAGTTGGCCCGAATAATGACCGCACCCAAAACGTCCTGAATATTCAGCCCGTGGTGCCCATCCCCTTGAGCGATGACTGGCTACTGGTGACCCGCACCATCCTACCCTTTGTGGCCCAGCCCGATTTTGGGAGTGGCGGCACCGTGTGGGGCCTGGGGGATCTGAACCCCAGCTTTTTCGTTGTCCCAGCTACCCAGGGCAACCTCACCTGGGGCCTTGGCCCGACCCTGGTACTGCCCACCGCCACCAATCGCCAGACCGGAACCGGAAAATGGAGCGCTGGCCCCGCTGGGGTGGCGGTGGTGAATTCGGGACCGTGGGTGTATGGCGGGTTGATGAGTCAGGTCTGGTCTTTTGCGGGGGATGGCAGCCGCCCCGACATTAGCCAGTTCTTGATGCAACCCTTCGCCACCCGAAACTTTGCCGACGGTTGGTACCTCACCTCCTCCCCGATCATTACCGCCAACTGGAATGCGGCCAGCGGCAACCAGTGGACTGTTCCCATCGGCGGCGGCGGCGGCAGGCTATTCAACATCGGCACCCAGCCCATCAACGCCTCTCTCCAGGTCTTCTGGAATGCCGTGCGCCCTTCCTTCGGGGCGGATTTTACCCTACGGGCGCAGGTGCAGATGCTGTTTCCCCGCTAGCCCGGATGCTTTACCCACACTTGCCGTAGAGCCTTGCCTAGGCAGGACGCCATAAACGGTTGCATCCCAGTCTTTCAAGACTAAGGTTGAGAGGCTGTTGAAAGCCCTTGATTCTCGTCAAATTGACGACTGCGCATTTGTACTTATTGCAAAGCCGGGATGCGCCCCGATAAACTTGCCTTTTTTTGAATAGGGTCACTGAAAAGTCCAGCGTAGAATCTTGTTGTTTTGATTCCATAAGTAGGTGTTAAACGTTAGTGTTTTTAGTATTAAGCTAATGTGCATCTAAATTGCATAGCGGCTTTCTCTAAAGTCCTTGCTGAAACGCTTTGAAGGAGATCTGGTCAGTGTATTTTAGATGACTGGCAGCTTATCCCTAGAAAATACGAGATGGAAAATTGATTTGATGTTGTGTGCGTCAGCCCAGTTTTGACCGTTCTAAGCGCTAGGTTTCCCAAGGAATTTTGAAGAGGTAAATATGCTCCAACGACTGCTGAGGGTTGCTTTTGTAGGGTGGCTAACCACCATCCTTGTGCTTCAATCTGCCGTGCCCCCGGCCTTGGCCCAGGAAATTCTGCCCCATCCGCCCCGGCCTTTTTCGGGCAAAATTGGGCTGAGCTATCAATCTTCGGAACCCGTTAAAAGTCAGCTCAAATTGCCTAGCACCTTTGGCATTGAACACGCTCCTAACGTGCTGCTGGTGCTGATTGACGACGTGGGCTTTGGGCAGTTCAGCAGCTTTGGCGGCGGCATTCCCACCCCGACGATGGATCGGGTGGTGAAGAGCGGCCTGCAATTTACCCAGTTCCACACCACGGCGCTCTGTTCTCCCACACGGGCGGCTTTGTTGACCGGGCGCAATCACCATTCCGTGGGTAACGGCGTGATTACCGAAGCGGGGACAGGCTTTCCGGGCTATACCGGGGTGATTCCCGACAATGCGGGCACCTTTGCCCAAATTTTGCAGGCCTACGGCTATGCCACCGCCTGGTTTGGCAAAAACCACAACGTGCCCGACTGGGAAAGCAGCATGGCGGGGCCGTTTGATCGCTGGCCCCAGGGGCTGGGCTTCGACTACTTCTATGGCTTTGTGGGCGGCGACACCGACCAGTTTCACCCCGCCCTGGTGGAAAACACTACCCGCATCGAACCACCGGAAACCAACGCCGACGGCACCCCCTACCACCTCAGTACCGACCTGGCCGACCACGCCATCAACTACATTCGCCAGGTGAATGCCGTTTCCCCCGAGAAGCCCTTCTTGGTGTATTTGGCCCCCGGTGCCGCCCATGCCCCCCACCAAGCGCCAAGGGAATGGATCGACCAATTCAAAGGCCAGTTTGATATGGGCTGGGACAAGTACCGGGAAGAGACCTTTGCGCGGCAGAAAAAGCTGGGCGTGATTCCCGCCGATGCCCAACTTACCCCCCGTCCGGCGGCGTTGGCGGCGTGGGATTCCCTGTCTCCCGAAGAACAGCGGGTCTATGCCCGGATGATGGAGGTGTTTGCCGGGTTCACCGCCCATGTGGATCATGAGGTGGGTCGCGTGGTGGATGCGATTGACCAGATCGGCGAACTGGATAACACCCTGGTGATCTACATCGCCGGAGACAACGGATCCAGCGCCGAGGGAGGCTTTAACGGTCTGCTGAACGAGATGACCTTCTTCAACGGCTTGCCCGAAAAACTAGAAGACAAGGTCGCCGCCATCGATGACCTGGGTGGCCCCCTGTACTACAACCACTTCCCCTCCGCCTGGGCTTGGGCCATGGATACCCCCTTCCAGTGGACGAAGCAGATTGCCTCCCACTTTGGCGGCACCCGCAACGGCATGGCCATGGCTTGGCCAGCGGGCATCAAAGATAAGGGTGGCAAGCGCTTTCAGTTCAGCCATGTGATCGACATTGCACCGACCATTCTGGAGGCCGCTGGCATCCCGCAGCCCGTGCAGATTAGCGGCATTGACCAAAAGCCCATCGAAGGCACCAGTTTGGCCTACACCTTCGCCGACGCCAAGGTGCCCACCCGCCACACCACTCAATACTTTGAGATGGGAGGCAACCAGGGCATTTACAGCGACGGCTGGATGGCCAGCGCCCTGTGGAGTGAACCCTGGGTGCCCGAACCCTCGGCGGACAAAGACATCCTCAACCTCGATTGGGAGCTGTACCACATCGACGACGACTTTAGCCAAGCGGTGAACCTGGCCGACCAAATGCCCGAAAAACTCCAGGAAATGAAAACCCTGTTCTTCGCCGAAGCCGCCAAGTACAACGTGCTGCCCCTCGATGGCCGCAAAATCGCCCGTCTCAACGTGGCCAACCGCCCCAGCCTGACGGCAGGACGTACCCACTTCGCCTATCCTCGCGGCATGCGCCTGCCGGAGGGTTCCGCCCCGGATGTGAAGTACCGCAACCACACCATCACCGCCAACGTGGAGATCCCAGAACAGGGCGCAGAGGGGATGCTGATCACCGTCGGGGGGCGCTTCTCTGGCTACGGCCTGTTTGTGAAGGACGGCAAGCTGGTCTACCACTACAACCTGGCTGGAGTGGAGCGCTACGAGGTGGAATCTAGCACCCGCTTGCCTGCTGGTAAGGTCGTCCTCAAGGCCGACTACAAAACCGACGCCGTCCAACCCTACGCCGGGGCCACGGTCACGCTCTACGCCAACAACAAAAAAATTGGCCAAGGGCGCGTAGAAAAAAGCATCCCCAACCGCTTTACCCTCGACGAAACCCTCGATATCGGCTTCGACACAGGAACCCCGGTGACGGAATCCTACGAAATGCCCTTTGCCTTTACGGGCAAACTCGATGAGGTGGCCATCGACCTGACCTAAGCTGCATTGTCTCCAGGCTAGGCTTAATGTCTGGCCTGGGGAACTTCAAAGCCTAAGATTATTGCATGAAGAGCGTTCCAGCAATGTTAAGAGAAATCTTAAGTTACAGGACATCCAGGGGATCGAGTATTTATACTGAAACTTGCCACCTAATACCAATAAAATGTGAAGATAAGCAAAAACGAGTAGGCTATAAGTCTTGATACATAAGGCTTTCAGGCGATGGATTATGCTTATCCTCATACAGTATTGGTATAAGATCCCATATTCGGCGTTTAGGCTGAAATTTTTCTACCTAAGATCCCGTATAAGAGTATTAGGCGGAAAATTTCCCTCTAATAAGTAGTTAGCCGCATGTGTACTATTCTTGACTAAGAAAGAGGTTTAACTGATTTGGTGCACAGGCAGTTAAGTTTTGATTTATATCAAGATCTCGGTACCCCTTCTTCACCCGAGATTTCTGCTGCGACTGAAAATCTATCTAAATCTACTGGGGCTGAGTCGCTCGGAGCGATTTTCACGCGCCCAGAAGTGGTTGACTTCATCCTCGACTTAGCTGGATATACTGAAGACAAAGCACTTCATAAGAAGCGACTTTTAGAACCTTCATTTGGTGCTGGTGATTTCCTTGTTCCTATTGTCAAACGTCTGTTATCTGCATGGCGAGAAGTGGAAGGAACGCTGGATGATCTTACTAATGCAATTTACGCTGTTGAGTTACACCGTGAGACGTATGAAAAGACGCATGCAATAGTACTAGATTTTCTGCAACAAGAAGGATTCTCAGCTAAGACGGCGAATGCTTTGCTAAAGTGCTGGCTGCTTCAGGGGGATTTTTTATTGGTTCCTTTGAAGGGAGAATTTGATTTTGTAATTGGTAACCCCCCCTATGTGCGGCAGGAAATGATACCGATTCCACTTCTTACTGAGTACAGGAGTCGGTACCAGACAATGTATGATCGGGCCGATCTCTATATTCCTTTTATTGAGCGTTCTTTATCCCATTTAGCACCAATGGGTACCTTAGGTTTTATATGTGCCGATCGATGGATTAAAAATCGCTATGGAGGCCCTTTACGGAATTTTGTATTTGAGCAATTCTATCTAAAGATCTATGTGGATATGGCCAGTACTTCAGCGTTTCAATCTGAAGTAAGTGCTTATCCTGGAATTACCATCATTAGTCGGGAAGCACCGGGTGCCACCCGTATCGCTCATTGTCGTGACATCAGCCGAGCCACCCTCGGAGTATTAGTTGAGGCAATACAAGCTCGAACTTTGTCCAAAGAATCCGGGACTGTGCGAGAACTAGCTCAAGTCATGAATGGTGCAGAGCCTTGGTTGTTAGGGTCATCCGATCAAATGGCCCTGATTCGTCGTCTTGAGAAACAGTTTCCCAAGTTGGAAGAAGTCGGCTGTAAAGTCGGTATCGGAGTGGCAACTGGCGCGGATAAGGTATTTATCGGTGATTATGAGGCTCTAGATGTAGAACTAGATCGCAAACTCCCGCTGGTTATGACAAAAGACATCATATCTGGTGAGGTTAAGTGGCGTGGTCAGGGGGTTATCAATCCATTTTTAGAGAGTGGCAGCCTTGTAAATCTACTCGACTATCCACGCTTAGGTCGTTATTTAAATACCCAACGAGAGGTGATTGCAAGTCGTCACTGTGCAAAGAAGAATCCTGTTAACTGGTATCGCACGATTGACCGCATTACTCCATCGCTGGCATCAAAACCAAAGCTTTTAATTCCTGACATCAAGGGCGAATCTCATATTGTTTTTGAGGAGGGTAAACTATATCCTCATCACAATCTCTACTATGTTATATCTAACCATTGGGATCTAAGAGCATTACAGGCTGTTCTACTTTCCACTATTACTCGTCTTTTTGTAGCAACTTACTCCACAAAGATGAGAGGTGGCTTTCTCCGGTTTCAGGCTCAGTACTTACGCCGTATCCGTATTCCGTACTGGTCAGATGTACCTGAAATGCTGCGAACTGAACTGGCAGATGCAGCTATCAAAAGAGATATTCGGCTGTGCAATTGCGCTGTTCTTAAGCTTTATGGAGTGAGTCAGGAAGAACTATCTGCTTTAGGAGGGAATGGAGACTGATGGCCCTTGATCTCGTGGATTATGAGCAGAAGGCATGCGATGCCGTTAAGGCTTTTTGGGGTAACCGAGAGGCTGCAAGGCAAAAGCAGATTGAAGCAGGTAAAGCTGACCAAGGCGAACGTGCTGGTGTCACAGCAGGTAAAAATATGGATGGCTTTTTGGCCTTAATAATTGATCTAATCCAAGCTAATGGACTAGCCCACGCTGACATTTATCAAAACCGTGCGATGTTGACATTACCAGGCTACTTTCGCCCAACTAAATTGTGGGATCTTCTTGTCATCCATAAAAGTCAATTGGTGGCAGCTATTGAGCTTAAAAGCCAAGTTGGCTCTTTTGGAAATAATTTCAATAACAGAACTGAGGAAGCTATCGGCACTGCTCATGATTTTTGGACTGCTTATCGCGAAGGCGCATTAGGCAAACAGCCACGACCATTTGTTGGCTGGCTGATGATGGTTGAGGATGCACCTAAATCCAGAAGTGCAGTCAGAGATATATCACCCCATTTCCCTATTTTTGAAGAATTTCAAGGGGCATCATATTTAAAGCGGTATGATTTGCTTTGTCAAAAATTGGTACAAGAGCAGCTTTACACTACTGCTGCACTCATCACGTCAACACGCAGTGCTGTAGAGAACGGTGAATTTGCGGAAATGTCAGCAATGACAGGGTTAAGGACATTTGTTACCGCTTTGGCTGGCCATGTTGCAGCGGAAGCCGCTAGGCTTAAATAAATGGGAATGCTGCTAACAACCCCAATGCACCCGACCGCCACAAGGTTATTTATGAGCATTTAGAGTTATCTGCGGCGGGTGATTGGGAACATTAGACGGCAGCAGATCCCCTTATTAGGTAAAAGTTGCCGTTTCTCATATAGCTTAATCGTATGATTGCCGCCAACGATAACGTCCCTCGCCTCACCCCTGCTCAATATCTAGTCTGGGAAGAAGCCCAGCCAGAAAAGTATGAGTATATCGATGGCGAAGTCTATGCCATGGGTGGCGGCAGTGTGAACCATGGGCGCATTGCTATTCGGTTAACCAGCCTCTTTGAAGCTCATCTAGAAGGTGGCAACTGCATCACTGGAAACTCTGACATCAAAGTTAAGAGTGTGACCAGCCAAAACTATACCTATCCCGATGCGAGCGTCACCTGCGACGACCAGGACAAGATAACGACTCAATACATTACCTATCCCTGCCTGATTGTTGAAGTGCTATCAGAAAGCACCGAAGCTTATGATAGGGGCGGCAAGTTTAGGCTGTATCGCCAAAATCCAGTACTACAGGATTACTTATTGGTAAGTTCTACCAAGGTTGAGATGGATTTATACCACAAAAATGAGACTGGTGACTGGGTGATCATTAACTATCAACCAGGCGACACCATTGAGTTAAAAAGCATTGGCCTAAGGTTTGCCATCGAGCAGGTCTACCGTGGGTTAACCCTGACGTCAGACCTCTAGAGTCGAAAGAAAACTTAACACTATGGGGAGGTGATCAGCCGATAGACCAAAATGGGCTTGGATGACCTTACCAAGCACCATTCAGGCTGAATCAGCAGCCCATGGGTCATGGATGGCGGATCCCCTTCACTACAGGGTGATGGCCTCTATGTTAACTTGCGTTTTTTGAATAGTGACCGCAAAAGACTTCAGCGTACAATCCGCTCAATCACTGTTGAATGGCATTGCTGACTGAAGCATCGCGAAATGGAGATACAGCCCCAATGGAGACATCAACCCTATGAGTAATCCTCCCCTTCAGGATGGGCGGGGTGGGAGATTTAGCCCCCCGCGCCTTCTGACTCGTTTAATCGCCGGAGCCTTGGCGCTCACGCTGATCCTGTCCCCCGCTAGCTGGCTAGGGTTGGAGAATGGTCAGGCGATGGCGGCCCCCTTTTCTTCGGCAAATGCCACCCCTAGCGCAGCGACAACCGCCGCCACCAAGCCCAATATTGTGGTGATTTGGGGCGACGACATCGGCCAGAGCGACATTAGCGCCTACACCAAGGGGCTGATGGGTTTTCGCACCCCCAACATTGACCGCATCGCCGAAGAAGGGGTGATTTTCACTGACTACTACGGTGAGCAAAGCTGCACCGCCGGACGCGCCGCCTTTATCACGGGGCAAAGCGTGTTTCGCACCGGGATGAGCAAAGTGGGTCTCCCCGGATCGGATCTGGGGCTGCGGCCTGAGGATCCCACCATTGCCGAACTGCTGAAGGCCCAGGGCTATGCCACCGCCCAATTTGGCAAAAACCACCTGGGCGACAAGGACGAATTTTTGCCCACCAACCACGGCTTTGATGAGTTCTACGGCAACCTCTACCACCTCAATGCTGAGGACGAGCCGGAACTACCCGACTATCCCGATCCCCAAGAATTCCCCAACTTTGCCAAGCGTTTTGGCCCCCGTGGGGTGCTGCACACCTTCGCCGATGGCCGCCTTGAAGACACTGGCCCGCTGACCAAAAAGCGGATGGAAACCATCGACGACGACATCGCCGACCGCTCGGTAGACTACCTGAAAAAGCAGGCGACAGCGGGGCAACCCTTCTTTCTGTGGACGAACTTCACCCACATGCACTTCCGTACCCACCCCAAGCCCGAAAGCGTGGGGCAGGCCGGACGCTGGCAGTCGCCTTACCACGATGTGATGGTTGACCACGACAAAAACGTCGGTCAAATCCTCGATGCGCTGGATGAGTTGGGTCTGGCCGAAAACACCATCGTCTTCTACAGCACCGACAACGGCCCCCACATGAATTCCTGGCCCGATGCGGCCATGACCCCCTTCCGCAACGAGAAAAACTCCGGATGGGAAGGGGCCTTTCGGATTCCGGCCATGGTGCGCTGGCCGGGGCACATCCAACCGGGCACCGTGTCGAACGACGTGATGTCTCACCTCGACTGGATGCCCACCATCCTCGCGGCGGCGGGGGCACCAGAGGTAAAGGACAAGCTCCTCACGGGTTACAAGGCCGCTGGTCGGAACTTTAAGGTTCACCTAGACGGCTACAACTTCCTGCCCTACCTGACCGGACAAACCGCCGAAGGCCCCCGCCAGGAGTTCTTCTACTTCTCCGACGATGGCGACCTGCTGGCCATGCGCTACGACAACTGGAAGTTGCACTTTAAAGTGCAAGACGCCATGGGCACCCTGGATGTGTGGCAGCGGGAATTTCGGCCCCTGCGCTTCCCCTACATCTTCAACCTGAGGACAGACCCCTACGAACGGGCCACCCTAACCTCCAACACCTACTGGGATTGGATTTTGGATCACATCTTCCTGCTGGTGCCCGCCCAGGGCAAGGTGGCAGAGTTCCTGTCTACCTTCAAGCAGTACCCACCCCGCCAAAAGGCCGCCAGCTTTACGGTGGATCAGGTGCTAGAGCAACTGCAATCCATCCCCCCCGGCAGCAACTAAGGGTACATCCCACTTTTGCAGCCCTCACCCTAAATCCCTCTCCCATGTTGGGAGAGGGACTTTGAAGGACTTTCCGGCTCCCCTCTCCCAGGTGGGAGAGGGGCTGGGGGTGAGGGGTTCAGGGACTGCGCGATCTACTGATCCTAGGATCTTGGCTACCCATAATGGCCATTTACCCCGACGCTCCCCCCCATGACCTCAGATACCCCGCTTCCCCCCCGATCTCGCCTCAGAGCCCCCAAGGCTGCCGCCATCGCGGGCATTTTGTTCTCGGTGTTGCTCATCATCAGTTCGGTTCTGATCTTGCTGGCCACCCCACCCACTCCCCTAGACAATGAGAGCGGACTATTCAGCCAAACGCCCGCCGTGCTGCTGGCCCTGAACCTGGTACCCTTTGCTGGCATTGCCTTCCTGTGGTTTATGGGGGTGGTGCGCGACGTGCTGGGGGAGCGGGAAGACCAATTTTTTGCCACGGTGTTTTTGGGCAGCGGTCTGCTGTTTGTGGCCATGCTGTTTGTGAGTTCAGCGGTAACCGGTAGCCTGATTTTGCTCACCACCCGCCTCCCCGAATCCGATCTGCCCGCTGTCTACGACCTAGGCCGCATTATCGCCCGTGAAACCCTCAGCACCTACAGCATTCGCATGGCCGGGGTGTTTATGATTTCTAGCTCCACCCTATTTCTGCGAACGGGGGTGATTCCCCGCTGGACAGCCTTTTTGGGCTTTGGGTTTGCCGCCATCATGCTGCTTAGAATTGGCTACATCAACAGTTTGGGCTGGGTCATGCTGCTGTTCCCTTTGTGGGTGCTGCTGGTCAGCCTCCATATTCTGACGAAAAGCTACACCCACCACCCCGAAAATTTGCCCCAGGGTTAGAACAAACCTTATCTTCATGACCGATTCCCCTTCCTCCAAAACCGCTGTTCCCATGCCTCGCTTGGTCATGGCCATTCGCTGGACTCGTTTTATGAGCGTACTGGCGGTGGTATCGTCCCTGATTGGGGCGTTGCTGATGTTTGGAATTGGTACCGTCAATACCCTAAAAGCGGTGATGCTGGCCATCAATGCTGAGGAATCGGTCATCGAAGGGAGCCGCATTTCTCCCACAGAACTGGCCACCATTGAGCTATTGGAATGTCTAGATGAATTTCTGGTAGGACTGGCTTTTTTATACTTTGCCTACGGGATTTATTCGCTCTTTATTCAGCTTGGTAGTTCTGACTCTGATGTAGGTACTTGGTCAAGGCTAGGAGGAATTAGTACCCTCAAGAAAACCTTGATGGAGGTGCTGATTGTACTGTTAACGGTGATCTTTGTTAAAGGATTGCTAGAACGGCTCTCGTTTCGGGGGCTAGAGTGGACGTATTTGGTGATTCCTCTATCCATTTTGGCCCTCGCCGCCAGTACTCGCCTGCTGCAATTTGAAGGGGCCGAGGGGGCTAAGGCTAAGGAATCTAAGGGGGCCGAGGAATGACGGCAACGGTAGCTTCCCAATCCTTTGAGCAACGCTTGGACAACGCGGGCCTCACCCGGGCCATGGGGTTGCTCTGGCTGCTGTCGGCGGGGCTGATTGCCCTGGATGGCTTCGACTTTTTTGTCATCGGCGTCGCCCTGCCCTTCCTCAAGCGGGATTTTGGCCTAGATGCCATCACCGTGGGGGCGGTGGCCACGGCGGCAGTGGTGGGTTCCCTGGTGGGGTCGATTACCCTAGGGCCAATCACCGATAAGGTGGGCCGCAAGCCGATGCTGATCGTGGATGTGGTGCTGTTTGTGGTGGCCACAGCGGGAACAGCCCTAGCCTGGAATGCCGCTTCGCTGATTGCCTTTCGCTTTTTGGTGGGGGTGGCCATCGGGGCCGACTACCCCATCAGCGTTGCTTACATCACCGAAAACGTGCCCGCCCGCTACCGGGGGCGCTTGGTGATTGGAGCCTTCACCTTTCAGGCGGTGGGGGCCATGCTAGGGGCGCTGACTGGGGTGGGGGTGATCACGCTATTTCAGGCGATCTACCCCGACCCGGAACCCATGGCGGTGCAGTATGCGTGGCGCTGGATGCTGGGCGTGGGCGTGGTTTTGGCGGTGATTGTGGCGGCGGTGCGGCTAACCGTCCAACTAGAAAGCCCCCGCTACCACATCAGCCGAGGCGAGTATGCCGAAGCTTCCGAGGCCGCCAGCCAGCTTTTGGGCGAAGCCATCGTCATCACCGCCGAGGAGGAACCGCCCCCGGAAACCGAACCCGTCGCCCTGACCAAGCTGTTTACGCCCACCCATCGCCGCAGTACTCTACTGGCCTCCCTGCCCTGGTTTTTGCAAGACATCGCCACCTACGGCATCGGCATCTTTACCCCGGTGATCATCGCCAGGCTGGCCCTCTCCACAGAAACGAACTTTTTGGTGCGAGAAATCAAATCGGCCCAGGGAGCGGCTTTGGTGGATGTGTTTTTGATCGTCGGCTTCCTCTGCGCCGTGGTGCTGGTGGAGCGCTGGGGACGCATGCGCCTACAAATCCTCGGCTTTATCGGTATGGCGGTTGGACTGCTGCTGTTGGCGACCTCCGGCCTAGTGACTACGGGCAGCGGGGCCGAAACGGGGCTAGTACTCACGGGATTTTTGGTATTTAACCTAATGATGAACGCTGGCCCCAACGCCACCACCTTTCTGCTGTCGGGGGAGGTCTTTCCCACCCATCTACGGGCCACCGGAGCCGGATTTGCGGCCTCCTTTGCCAAGGCAGGGGCGGTGTTGGGTACTTTTGTGTTGCCGATTTTTACGAAGTCCTGGGGTATTCCACCCTTGTTAGTCGGGTTAGCGATAATCTGTGTCCTGGCGGCGTTGATTACCCATCGCGTCCGCATCGAAACCACGGGCCAATCCCTGGAAGCGGTGCAGGACTGGGAGCGATCCCAATCCGCCGTACTATCCGCTCAATCCCGCCCTTTGTCCCCCCAAGGAGATTAGTCGATGTCTTGGTTAGAGTTAATCGAAAACTTCTCCTTTCATCTGGCTACCCTGGGCGAAGTGATCCTAGAAGCCCTAGGAGTAATCTGCATTTTTGTGGGGATCATTGTCACCGCTCGATTAGCCATAAAAATCCTCAAGCACCGCCATCGAGTGATGCTTCCGTTTATTCAAATTCGGCTAAAATTTGGCCTTTGGCTGGCTCTAGCTTTAGAGTTCCAACTAGGGGCTGATATTTTGAGTACAGCCATTACCCCTACTAACGAAGCCCTGATTCGCCTTTCCGTGATTGCCGTCATCCGCACCTTTTTGAACTACTTTTTGAACAAGGAGATAGAAGCCCAGCTAGAATTTCGAGAAAAAGCCATCACCCACCGCTATCCTCCCCTGTATATGTTGGATAGTCCCTTAGATTTTATGGAAATTCCTCAAGATAACGCTCACCCTCCTTCCTCCCAGCCATGACCCATTCCACCCCAGACTTTAACCCCCAAGACGAACTCGCCCGCGAGCGCAATCATCTAGCAGCGGATCGATCTCTGCTATCCTTTGCCCGCAGTAGCCTTACCCTAATTGGGGTTGGGGTTGGGGTCGATCAAGTGGTTAGCGCCATTGCTCCGGGGGGGCGTTTTATTGATGCCTGGGCCTATTTTCTCAGCCTTGAGTTAGTGGGCCTAGGGGTCGTTACGTTGGTCTTTGCCATCCGCGATCACCAGGGTGAAATGCAACGCCTAAAAGCTCCTGTGTATCTCTATACTCCCCGTTGGCCCCTAGGAGCTACGACGGGGATTTTGGTGCTTATCGTCGGTATTCTGGCGTTCTTCTGGTTGGGGTTTCAGCTATGGGTATGAAGGATAGTGGGCGAGGAGCCACGCCCCTACAGCCTCAATTAAGGATGCTCTAAATCAAAAATAAGGTGGCAAAAAATCCAGCGATACCAAGAATCACAATGCCAACAACGACGATACGATTTAGCTTTCTTGTCGATAGCATTACATAATTGGGGTGCTCAATGCTTTTAATGGCCAACCGATGTTGTACTAGCCCTACACCTAATAAAACCAGTCCTACCTCTACAAAGCCCATGCCAATCAGCGTAGCGGCCTCCCTTGTAATAGATGGACTGGTCTCAGGAAAGCGCTGTCTTAAGCTGAGAAAAATTTGGTCAAAGGCCACACCAAAACCGATTAAACTCAGACAAATTCCCAACCAGGCGTTGATTGTCCGTTCCGCCGCCGCCCGGTTACGCTCCTTGGCTAGCTCATTGGTGGTATTAATGGGTTTTTGTGGTGTCGCATCGGTCATCGCCCCCGTTCTCCCTTACCCGTGAGGATATGTTGCGTTGTTTTGAGAATAGCCTAATTTTTAACGATCTAAAATTCAAAGTTCAAAGTTCAAAGTTCAAAAACACTCTTATCCCTTCGTCCACATTACCCCGATGACCGAACTCAATCCCGCCACCGAACTCGCTAAAGAACGTAACCGTGCCGCCGCCGAACGCACGCTCATGGCCTGGATTCGCACCGCTCTGGCCCTGATTGGCTTTGGTTTTGGGATTGAGCGCATCGTCGCCGCCATCCACCAAGCCCTAGGCGATGCCGTCAACCCCCTGCGGCTGTCGCGCATTTTGGGTCTCTCCTTTGTGGCCCTGGGCACCTTTGCCATGCTGTTTGCCGCCCTTGACCATCAGCGCCAACTTAAACGCATTCAGCGCAACGATCTGGTCTACCAATCTCGCCAGTCCCCGTCCCTGATTGTGGCCTACGTCCTCACGGGGTTAGGGGGCATCGCCTTCCTCGGCATCCTCATGAGTCCCCTGATTACCTAAGGTTGGATGGCCCCGGCATGGATGGGCGAGGAGACCTCGCCCCTACGGTTCCGACTCCCCACTCCCCACTCCCCACTCCCCACTCCCCACTCCCCACTCCCGACTTCCCCCATGCCCACCCTCCCCCACCTCGCCGCCGCCCTCGCCGGAGAATTTGACAACAAGGCCCAATCCCTAGCGGAACCGATTTGGTATCTGCATTTGCGGGTCTGGAATCGGCCCCTGCCGCCAGCGGTGTTCGGCGAGGGCTACAGCTTCTTCATCGAGCAAATCAGCGTGGCCTCCGGGGCACCGCCCTATCGTCAGCGCGTCTTGCACCTAACCCAGCAGGGGGAACGCGTTTGGGGCCAATATTATGGCTTGGCCAATCCCCAGGCTTGGCGGGGCAGCGGCACCGAGCCAGATCGCCTAGAAAGACTGACCCGGGCGGATCTGGTGGATTTGCCCACCTGTGGCCTCGCCATCACCGGGGACGGCCAGCAATACACGGCCCGGATGCCCGCTGATAGCCTCTGTGAGATTGCCTACCAGGGCCAAACCAGCTACATCGCCCTCGGATTTGACCTGGCCGTGGCGGGGGCGTCGGTGGATCTCAAGGTCTATGACCACGGGGTAGACCCCAGCACTGGCAAAACCACCTGGGGGCCAGCCATGGGGCCGTTTCACCTGCAACGACAGGCGGTGTATGCCTTGCCCTAGGGGCTGAATCCAGGGGCCTCGTGGGGAGAACATCAGCCCCCGTCGCGGCGGATTCAAGGCTAGGGCTGGGACTAAAGCTGGGACTCAGCGGGGGCACTGAGGCGTTGAATTTGCGCCAGAAAGTAGTCTTGGCGGTAGTGCAGTTGGTGGGCCAAGGCCAGGGCTTCGGTGTAGGCCTGGAGGGCTCCCCCAGGGTTGCCGGTCTGTTCGTAGAGTTGGCCCAGTTGATCTAGGGTTTCCATCAAACCATAGGCATCCAGGGCTTGCCGCTCCACCGCCAGCAGTTGTTGATAGAGATAGTCCACGTCGGGCCACAGGGCGAGCTGGCCATAGAGATCGGCCAAGGCGCGTAGAACTTGGGCGGCAATGTCAAGCTGGTCGCCCGCGATGGCATTGGTATAGGCCACCTGATAATGGCGTGTGGCCTGGAGCCCATCCCCCAGCCGCTGGTGGTTTTGGGCCATGGCATACTGAAGCTCGGCCATCAGAACCCAGCGGGTGGGATCCTCTCGATAGCGGTTGAGCAGGTGTTGCTGGGCCACCAGGGCGGCTTCCCACTGTTGGGCCTGGGTTAGGGCGTCAATCTGCCCCACCAGAAACCGAATCTCGTCCTCCCCCTGGGTGAGGGCCACCAGTTCGCCGTAGGTGGCCGCTGCCTCTGGGAAATAAAACCAGTCGGCATAGATCACCGCCAGCGGTTCCAATTGAGCCTGGGCCTCGCGGATGTCGCCCTGCTCCAAGGCCACATCGGCCAAGGTACGGCGCAGGGCAGCGGCGGATTCTACCCGGCCCAGGGTGGTGTAGAGGGTCGCCAGGGTTTGTACATAGCGACGGTCGCTTTCTTGGTTCGGATCCAGACTGGGGGTAATACGATCCAGCCGCATCGCCAGCAATTGTAATTCTGGGGTGGCGTTCCCATCCCTCAGATTTTGGGCCACACGCTCGATGGCCGTCAGTTCCGCATCCAGACCCAAGACCCGCCGCAGCCGTATCTCCCGCAGCCAAAGTGCCCTGGCGGCCTCGGGCTGATTAGCCGTTGCCAGGGCGTCCGCCTCCTGGGCCAGATCGTCCAAAGCCTGCTCCAAGGCCCATTGCTCTAGGGGGCTGAGGGGCCGATCCACCACGGGGGTGGGCAGCAGGGGGTCACGGGGACGATCCGCCAGGGGATCGGCCAAGAAGCCATCCCTGACCACGGGCAACAACACCTGGGCCTGGGCCGGAGCCCCCACCGACAGAGGCCCTAGGGAGATGGAACTCACCCAGCCGCCCCACACCAGCAGCCCCACGGCCACCGGCCCCAGGCAGCGCCCCCGGTTCCACCCTTGACGCCCTTTCCCAGACCAACGGCTCACCCCAGGCAACACGTAGCACACAACAGGCCTCCCCAACATCCTCCCGATCCTACCGTACCCCTTCAGTTCCGTATGGATGGAAAAGATTCGTAGATAAAAATCCCAGGATTCTTGAAGAACCCTGGGATCTGTTCTATCTGGACGCTTAGAACCCAGACAGGGTGGTTATCGGATGCCCCTAGACGGCAATGGTGCCACCGTCGTTGCGGGTGATGATCACCGTGGCGGAACGGGGGCGGGCATTGCCGCCATCGGGCCAGTGGCTGGTGAACTGGGTAGGATCGGTGGCAGAAGTGCTATTTTCGCCGGGGTGCTGGATGTTGACGAAAATCGCCTTGCCATCGGGGCTTTCGGCAATGCCGGTGATTTCACAATCCTTTGGCCCCACCAGGAAGCGCCGGAGCACCAGCGGGCTGACCGTCTGACCCACGTAGGTTTGCACGGCTTGATCGGCGTCGCCGTTGATGGGGACGGACTTATTCAGCACGGTCTTGGGGCCACCATCGCCCACCCGACCAGGCAGGGCCGCCAGCATCATGCAGTTGGTGGCGTCGGTCATGTAGCCATCATCGGTTTGCACCCACAGCAGACCGGGCACCACCTCGCTAAACCATAGGCCATCGGGGCTGGAGAAGGCGTTTTCGTCGGTGAGGCCAGACAGGTTGACGTTGGCATCCGCCGTGGAACGCGCCCCAAACAGATACACATCCCAAGTAAAGGTGGTGGCGGTGTGGTTGTTACCCGCCTCCCGCCAGCGGATGATGTGGCCGTTGACGTTGCCCCGGTTGGTCTTCTCGCCC